>NZ_JBBMEU010000166.1:0-506 GCF_040096415.1 Megasphaera intestinihominis | reverse complement strand
CAAACCGTTTCTGCCAGTACATATAGGTTGCCTTGGGCATCTGCGTATAGGAGAGAAGATCGTTTAATTTGAATGATTTTCGGAGACTGCAGATGATTTTTGAAACCCTCTCGTTTTTGCTTCGTCCTCTAAACGCAGTCTCCTCAGTTCTTTTAAAAAAGCATTCTCTATCCGGAGTTTGAGATTTTCATCCTCTAACTCCTGGACATGTTCCACACTGGTATCGACGACTGGTTTCTGACCCTGAGTATCTGGTTTGCTGGTTCGTGATTCGCTCAAAGTTCTTTTCCTGCCTTTCTTATGTGGCCGTAATGCATCCGGCCCAGCTATTTTAAATTCATTGACCCATCTGGCAATCATTGTCGGATTGTTGATTCCTACTTGAAGGGCGAGTTCCTGATATGAAAATTCGCTTGTTAAGTAAGACTGTACCACAGAAAGTTTCTCTTTGAAAGAGTATATTTTTCGAGAGCGAGATCTTTTCAATCCATCATCTCCAAATGCTT
>NZ_JBBMEU010000165.1:0-549 GCF_040096415.1 Megasphaera intestinihominis | reverse complement strand
AAAGCATTGCCGCCAAGCAGGGCCGGAAGACGACGAACCAGCTCTGTCAGTTAGCGAAGAAACGCAATTTCCGGATGAAGGACATCCTTTGCAAGACAGCCCGTTACATTGTTAATTTCTGCATTGACCATCAGATAGGTACCATTGTTTGCGGCTATAATCGCGATTTTAAACGAGGACTAAAGCTGGGCAAAGTGATGAATCAGCATTTCACTCAAATCAGTCTGAGCTATCTGCGTAGTACCTTGAAACACCTGTGTGAACGCTATGGGATAACCTATCTGGAACAGGAAGAATCGTATACCTCTCAGGCCAGCTGCCTGGATTTGGACAACATTCCCGTATACCAGCCGGATACACCCTATACAGGAACGTTCAGCGGGAAACGAATCCGGCGCGGCCTGTACCGTTTCGCCAACGGCAGGACGGCCAATGCCGACATCAAGGGCGCTGCCAACATACTCCGTAAAAATAAGCAGAACTTCGATTTCGAGGGACTGTGTAAGGGGCTTTTGGACAGCCCTTTGAGAATAAGGCTATCCTGATTTC
>NZ_JBBMEU010000164.1:0-551 GCF_040096415.1 Megasphaera intestinihominis | reverse complement strand
GCCATCAACCTGCCGGCTGTTTCCGATACAGACGCCGACGATATCGAATTCGGCTGCCGCATGAACATGGACTGGATCGCCGCTTCCTTCATCCAGCGCGGCAAAGACGTCCTGACGATCCGCAAGATTTTGGAAAAACACGACAGCCATATGAAGATCATCTCCAAAATCGAATGTCAGGCTGCGGTCAACAATATCGACGACATCATCAAGATGAGCGACGGCATCATGGTCGCCCGCGGTGACCTCGGCGTCGAAGTCCCGGCAGAAGAAGTGCCGATGCTCCAGAAAGTCCTCATCCATAAATGCCAGGCCGCAGGCAAACCGGTCATTACGGCTACGCAGATGCTGGAATCTATGTGCAACAACCCGCGTCCGACCCGTGCCGAAACGAGCGACGTCGCCAATGCCATCCTCGACGGTACCGATGCCATCATGCTCAGCGGCGAAACGGCTGGCGGCCTCTATCCGGTAGAAGCGGTAGAAACCATGGCCCGCGTCGCAACCTTTACGGAAAGCAACTTCACGCCGAAGTCCTATGAAGACGTCGA
>NZ_JBBMEU010000163.1:0-558 GCF_040096415.1 Megasphaera intestinihominis | reverse complement strand
TGTGTTAGTTATGGGAAAGAAGGAAGGCTGCAACAAAATGAGCAAAAAAACTCATTTTGTTACAGCCCCTTTTTTTTGAATCATGGAATGAACGCAGTTCGCCGGCCGCAGGTGGCAGGTCGCCGCGATCCTGCGTACCGCAAAAAACACACGACTATTGGCCGTGTGCGTAGGGGCCGCCTGGGTAAGGCGGCCCGCCGTGAGATTTAACCACAACCCATTCGGGTATAATGGCGGATTTTACGAGCTACGAATCACGGGTCACGGCTTTTTCACGGACTCAGATGCGGCTATGCCGCGACAGACTCAGGATTGTATTACGACCGGGTGTCATCTGTCATAAATTCCGGCTATGCGCAGGATTCACGGCGGCCTTTTTGGCCCGTCAGGTGCCGACCAACGGAAGGCGCAGGACGGTTGCCAAAACGGACAGCCGTGGCTGGACGCCTTTCAGGGCGTCCCCCTACGATATCGCATACAGGCGATGAATGAGAACTCTGGTTACTGACAAAAAAAATACACGGCCCATGGCCTTGTGCGTAGGGGCTCGCATGTGGC
>NZ_JBBMEU010000162.1:0-561 GCF_040096415.1 Megasphaera intestinihominis | reverse complement strand
ATAGATTTGAGTTTACGACCGTCCATGAGGAACGACGTCCCCGTATTGGTAACGCAGGCGGCCAGATTGTCCAGCCCAAGTCGATAGCCAGGACACGGTCTGGCGAAGCTTTCACCGGCTCTGGTTCCTTTAGGTAACAATACTGAATCTTGAAATACCGTCCGCCATACATGGGACAGATGCGGACTTCTTGAATCGTCTTCTCCTTCATCCTGTCGGGAACAGGAATCCGAATCCGATGGCCGTTATGGATTTTCGCATATTTCCGACTCAGCGGCACTGTCAGGAACCCATTCTTGATGTTGATAGCGTTCGTCGACAAGACGAGATGGAACCATCCCCCTTTTTCACGATAGTGTGGCAGGTGGACAGCCTTTGAACCATAGTCACCTGGCTTGACTTTCTGCAAAAGCCCGAAAAAAGAACGAAAACTGCGGTCGGCCATCTTCAATATCTGCTGGGCTACACCGGCCTGCAACAAGCTATAGTTTTCATTTTCCTTGCAAATGGGGTAATTTTCTTCGTACCGCAAGAATTGATGAGTATCGAAGTAATGCTGCC
>NZ_JBBMEU010000161.1:0-567 GCF_040096415.1 Megasphaera intestinihominis | reverse complement strand
GTGACGCCACCTTTGATGCAGGCTTCGGACATCATCATCGCTTCTTCCGGTGTCTTGCCTCGAACGACAGCGACGACGCCGATTTCCTGAATTTTCTTAACAACATCTAATTTATCCATGATTTTCTCTCCTTTTCACGACTGATGAACGTTTTGCCACCATCATTCCGGGCGGGCTCGCCACGTGCGAGCCCCTACATGTTTTTATACCCATTTTCGTAGGGGCGTCCACGTGGGGCGTCCGTTCCACACCGATCGGCCATGTCCTATTCACGGTTAATGGGGCCGTTTTGCACCAATCATGCGGATTGATGCAGGTGGCATCAACGCAGGCCGCAGCGTAGGGGCGCCCACGTGGGGCGCCCGTTCCACATTTATCGGCCATGTCCTATTCACGATTAATGGGGTTGTTTTGCACCAATCATACGGATTGATGCAGGGGTCATTAACGCAGGTCGCAGGCCACAGCGTTCCCATAGGACCGCACGTAAGGGCCGTCCCAAAGGGCGGCCCGCTTGTGGGAATCCCACAACCAACATCATGCGTTCTGTTGGAATACCGCCAGTTG
>NZ_JBBMEU010000160.1:0-568 GCF_040096415.1 Megasphaera intestinihominis | reverse complement strand
AATGAGAAACCTCATCTCTAGGCTGGTTTCACGCTTAGATGCTTTCAGCGTTTATCCGTCCCCGACGTAGCTACCCAGCTGCACGGCTGGCGCCATGACTGGTACACCATTGGTCGGTCCACTCCGGTCCTCTCGTACTAGGAGCAGCCCCTTTCAAGTTTCTTACGCCCGCGATGGATAGGGACCGAACTGTCTCACGACGTTCTGAACCCAGCTCGCGTACCACTTTAATGGGCGAACAGCCCAACCCTTGGGACCTACTTCAGCCCCAGGATGTGATGAGCCGACATCGAGGTGCCAAACCTCCCCGTCGATATGGACTCTTGGGAGAGATAAGCCTGTTATCCCCAGGGTAGCTTTTATCCGTTGAGCGATGGCAATTCCACTCTCTACCACCGGATCACTAAGCCCGACTTTCGTCCCTGCTCGACCTGTCCGTCTCGCAGTCAAGCTCCCTTCTGCCTTTGCACTCTTCGCGCGGTTTCCGTCCGCGCTGAGGGAACCTTTGGGCGCCTCCGTTACTCTTTCGGAGGCGACCGCCCCAGTCAAACTGCCCGCCTGAGACTGT
>NZ_JBBMEU010000159.1:0-570 GCF_040096415.1 Megasphaera intestinihominis | reverse complement strand
CCACATTTAGGGCAATCCCATTCCCTTACAGATAAGTCCTTGGTTTCGTGGTTCTGATATCCGCAAACATGGCACAGTTGGCTGCTTGGATACCACTTGTCTATCTTGATAAGCTGTTTGCCTTGCCAAGCCAACTTATATTCCAGCATGTTCGTGAACAGATTCCAGCCATTGTCAGCTACGGATTTGCCAAAACTGAACTTGCCACCCTTTTTCCGCTTTGCCATCGCTTTGACGCTAATATCCTCAATGCCAATGACATCATAGCGATCTGCAAGGTAGCGAGCCTTCTTATGCAGGAAATCCTGCCGTTGATTGGCCACTTTCTCATGGAGAATAGCTACACGCAGTCTTTGTTTTTCTCTGTTGTGACTTCCTTTCTGCTTTTGGGATAGCTTCCGCTGTGCCTTAGCCAATCTTTTCTCTGCCGTTCGCAGGAAATCGGGATACTCAGCATCCTCCTCATCGGAAGCCACATACAAGCCGTGCATCACAAAATCCAGGCCCAGGAACGTCTTCGGTATGACCGGGAGTATTTGGTTTTCATACTCCACCAGCATACTGATATAG
>NZ_JBBMEU010000158.1:0-585 GCF_040096415.1 Megasphaera intestinihominis | reverse complement strand
ACGTGCCAGGATAACACAGCAAATCGGTACAAAATTCTGGACATCGAAGACGTTACGATCGGTACGACGACATACGCCGCTATTTACGTAGACGCTAAAACACCGTTTGACACTGTCGCAGAAAATACATCTGACACAACAGTGGTTCCGACAATTATTTTTACTGTCCCATGGACATCGGGCAGTACAGATGACGTACTAGGCAACACGGGCTCACTTAACTGTACAGACGGAAAACATCCGATTAAATTGCAGGGCATCGAATTCGCCAACGGCCAATGGGAAGTCTTATCAGACGCAATCAACAAGCTGTGGAAAGATACGGACGGCACGTACTATTATACGTGTTATACCGTAAATACGGCAACAAAGCAGTCTACTAGCATAACTGACGACTATATCGCTGGTAGCTCTATTCAGCAGCCAACAGACAGCGACAAGTGGGACTACATTAAATACAACGAGTACAAAAATGGCACGTATTTCCCGACACAAGTTGGCGGATCATCGTCAACATACACGTGTGACGAAGTGTATCTTAATCACACTATTGACGGTCAAACGCGCGAATTCCTTTGTTTTGGC
>NZ_JBBMEU010000157.1:0-588 GCF_040096415.1 Megasphaera intestinihominis | reverse complement strand
TACTTGACGCAATCGAATGTCATCCGCGGCTTGGCGAAACAAGACTATACGATGCTCCGGGAAATGTGCCAATACAGCAATAACCTGTACAATGTAGCGGTCTATATGATTCGGCAGCATTACTTCGATACCCAGCAATTCTTGCGGTATGAAGAAAATTACCCTATCTGCAAGGAAAATGAAAACTATGGCTTGTTGCAGGCCGGTGTTGCCCAGCAGATATTGAAAATGGCCGACCGCAGTTTTCGTTCTTTTTTTGGGCTTTTGCAGAAAGTCAAGTCCGGTGACTATGGTTCAAAGGCTGTTCGCCTGCCATACTATCGTGAAAAAAGGGGCCTCTTCAGTCTCATCTTGTCCACGAACGCCATCAACATTAAGAATAGCTTCCTGACGGTACCAATGAGCCGGGAATATGCGAAACGCCATAACGGGCATCGGATTCGGATTCCTGTTCCCGACAGACTGAAGGATAAGACGATTCAGGAAGTTCGCATCTGTCCCATGTATGGCGGACGGTATTTCAAGATTCAGTATTGCTACTTACAGGACCCAGAACCGGTGAAAACCTCGCCAGACCGTGTCCTGGCT
>NZ_JBBMEU010000156.1:0-589 GCF_040096415.1 Megasphaera intestinihominis | reverse complement strand
GGGGCTGTAACAAAATGAGTTTTTTTGCTCATTTTGTTGCAGCCTTCCTTCTTTCCCATAACTAACACAATAGCTGGCATTTTTCATTTTCGTGAAAAATGCCAGCTACCTGTTTTTAGGCGTACTTTAATAAGCCTCGCTGTTTTTTCTTTTTTAGCAAGCTACTGTGTGTGTTTCTTCTTTTTCTAAATAGTGTTGTTGTAATCTGTCCGTATCACGGCGACTTCGGTATTTCCTCAGATCAAAGCCGAATGCCATGAATAACAGTTCCTTTTCTACACTTTCTTTTCCCTTATGTCTCACTCGGCGGTATTCGTAGTTTCCCTTTACCGTTCCAAACGCTCCTTCTATCTGTATGGATCGGTTAATCCGCAACTGGATTCCTTTTTTACTTTGAATGAACTTGTAGTCTTTGTCCAATAAGGATTGGTAGTAAGGATTGTACTGTATCATTTTATTCTGTTTCGGTTTCTTTCCTGTCCGGGTCGGCTGGCATTGATTCCGTTTTCCACAATACTGACAGTTTTCACATTGGTATGTTCGTACGGTCCGTTCATATCCGCTGTCCCTATCACGCTGCTTTTTTTCC
>NZ_JBBMEU010000155.1:0-604 GCF_040096415.1 Megasphaera intestinihominis | reverse complement strand
GTCCGTTCGGCCCGCGCTGATTTCGTCGACTACATGAAACGGGCCAGCGCCATCGTCTCCGAAGAAGCCGGCCTCACTAGCGAATCGGCTATCGTCGCCATCACCCTCGGCATCCCGACCGTCGTCGGCGCTGCCCATGCTGCCGATACCCTGGAAAACGGCGAAGTCGTCACCGTAGACGCCAGCCGCGGCACTATCTTCCGTGGCGAAGCCAACGCACGGTAGGCCTCGCCTGTAGTCCAATCTTTGTAGGGGTCGCCACGTGGGCGACCCGTTAGGAAATTGGAGAATTTTTCTAGCAAACGGGTTGGGAAATCATATATATCCTGGAGCGGGCGCCCCACGTGGTCGCCCCTACTGAAAAAAAGGCTGTCGCACGAAGGCTTCTACCATTATGCGAGGTTCCTTAAACTTTATAGTTTGTAGTACGGAGTTTGTAGAAGATGGCTTTAAATTTTTTACCATTTGCTAATCACTAACAACTAGCCACAACGGACCGCCCTTTGGGACGGCCCCTACGATAAAAGGGGGCTGTAACATAATAGCCTCATCGAAAAAAATGGACTCAGTTATCTGAGCCCATTTTTTTAAGCAAAAGAGGCCC
>NZ_JBBMEU010000154.1:0-615 GCF_040096415.1 Megasphaera intestinihominis | reverse complement strand
CCCGTAAAGTCGAAACGCTCGAATAAGCGTAACCGAATAGAGATGCCTTGGGCCGCATATCGGCCCAGGGTATTTTCTCGTTTTTTCAAAGATTAGAATTTGCTAAGATATATGAGGAAAAGAGGTCTTAATTTGATTTTAAGGTAAGGAGAGGATTACGTGACAATATCATTGAGACATTGTGTGCGCGAAGCACAACACGGAAACCACGAAGCTGTTTTGTTCTTATTGCATGAATTTGAACCCTTAATCCGTAAATATGTAAAAAAATATTATATGTATTATGAATCGCTTGAAGAAGCTATCTCAACAGCTGACCATGCTATCGTCAATTGTATTTTCACTTTTGACCTGAACAAACAAGACAATCCAAAAGACTACAAGACGAACAACGTACAACGGCGACTGCTGGCAGCTGTACACAACGCTTTTGAATATGAAAGCTATCGGAAACAATGTTATTTGAAACGCGTCCAGAAAAACATCATCGAATCGGATATCGTCACCGATTTCCCCTATAATTGGGCTGCGCCGGAAGAGGGTGTGTCAAGAGTTTTGTGTAAATCGATTCAATAAGCAACATCGTATTGCTGCATAAGCTGAGACATCCTGTCG
>NZ_JBBMEU010000153.1:0-626 GCF_040096415.1 Megasphaera intestinihominis | reverse complement strand
CAGGTGGCCGGCCGCAGGTCGCCGCGGTCCTGAGGACCGTAAAAAAACACGGCCAACGGCCGTATGCGTAGGGGCCGACCCGGTTAGGGCGGCCCGTTGCGAACAGTTGGCCATGATTTATCTGGACCATGTGACATGGTTTGGCGAACTGCGGTCTGCGGCCTGCGACCGGCGGCCCGTCAGGACCCGAACTCGAATCACGAGCCACAAAGGCTCTTCACATACAAAAAAGAAAGGAGGAATGAACTATGGCAGCAGAACGTAAAGCCGTTTCCAGCAAACTGAAGCTGGTCATCAGCTACAACGACGAAAATGACAATTTGTGCGAAAAATCCGTACAGATGCGTAACCTCGTCACCGGCGTCGAACCGGCAAACGTCGTCACCGCCGTCAACGCCATCGGTACGCTTTATGAAGACCCCATCACGGGTATCCATGAAGTCGTTGAAAACGAAATCACGGCGTAAGAGCGCGTAAACCTCTCAGTCAGCTTTGCTGACAGCTCCCCTACAAAGGGTGCCTTAAGCCTCCCCTGATAGGCCCTTTTTAGCCCGTCAGGTGCTGACCACAGGGAAGCACAGGGCGGTTGCCAAAACGGAGAGCTGAGCTGGAGGTGGCCCGAAGGG
>NZ_JBBMEU010000152.1:0-629 GCF_040096415.1 Megasphaera intestinihominis | reverse complement strand
TGGTCGACGTGATAGCTCGGCACGCGGTATTCCTGGTCATCGGCCGTGCGGATATAGGTCCCATGGCTGCCGCCCATTTTGATGACGACGGTCTGGACGCCGCGCTGCAAATAATAACCGGCGATATCTTTTTCATTATCCATTCCCGTCAGGATCCGGCCTTCATTGAGGCCAGGCATGACGATGTCGGCATACTGGGCGGCGTCGTTGATGACACGGGCCATGATTTCCTGGGACTTCCAGAGCATGGGCCGCAGGTTGGGGTCAAAGGAAATGCGCACGCCCTTACCGTGAGCCCGCATCATCAGCGTATAAATCGTTTCCCGGCACGATTCCGACAGGGCCAGAGGAATCCCCGTGACGTGCAGGTGGTCGACGCCGGTCCAATCGATACCGGAGAGGTCCGCCGGTCGGAAGTGGGAAAAGGCCGTGTGTTTGCGGATATTGGCTACCGTCGGATCCCCTTCCAGGACCTTTTCTTTCATCTGGAACCCCGTCATATGGTCATCATCGGTCCAGACATAGTCATCGTGGATGCCATTGGCCTTGAGGAAGTTGCAGATGCACTTCCCGAAGGGGTCGACGCCGACCTTGGAAATATACGACACATCATTGCCCAGCCGGGCCAT
>NZ_JBBMEU010000151.1:0-629 GCF_040096415.1 Megasphaera intestinihominis | reverse complement strand
ATGGCCCGGCTGGGCAATGATGTGTCGTATATTTCCAAGGTCGGCGTCGACCCCTTCGGGAAGTGCATCTGCAACTTTCTCAAGGCCAATGGCATCCACGACGACTATGTCTGGACCGATGATGACCATATGACGGGGTTCCAGATGAAAGAAAAGGTCCTGGAAGGGGACCCGACGGTAGCCAATATCCGCAAACACACGGCCTTTTCCCACTTCCGGCCGGCGGACCTCTCCGGTATCGACTGGACCGGCGTCGACCACCTGCACGTCACGGGGATTCCCCTGGCCCTGTCAGAATCGTGCCGGGAAACGATTTATACGTTGATGATGCGGGCTCACGGTAAGGGCGTGCGCATTTCCTTTGACCCCAACCTGCGGCCCATGCTCTGGAAATCCCAGGAAATCATGGCCCGTGTCATCAACGACGCCGCCCAGTATGCCGATATCGTCATGCCTGGCCTCAATGAAGGCCGGATCCTGACGGGAATGGACAATGAAAGAGATATCGCCGGCTACTACTTACAGCGCGGCGTTCAGACCGTCGTCATCAAGATGGGCGGCAGCCATGGGACCTATATCCGCACGGCCGATGACCAGGAATACCGCGTGCCGAGCTATCACGTCGACCA
>NZ_JBBMEU010000150.1:0-685 GCF_040096415.1 Megasphaera intestinihominis | reverse complement strand
AGGATGTCCTGCATCCGGAAATTGCGTTTCTTCGCTAACTGACAGAGCTGGTTCGTCGTCTTCTGGCCCTGCTTGGCAGCAATGCTTTGGAGTCTGGCTTTGCGTTTGTTCCAATACTGGTTGATAGATTTGAGTTTACGACCGTCCATAAGGAACGACGTCCCCGTATTGGTAACGCAGGCGGCCAGATTGTCCAGGCCCAAGTCGATAGCCAGGACACGGTCTGGCGAGGTTTTCACCGGTTCTGGGTCCTCTAGGCAGCAATACTGAATCTTGAAATACCGTCCGCCATACATGGGACAGATGCGGACTTCCTGAATCGTCTTATCCTTCAGTCTATCCGGAAAAGGAATCCGAATCCGATGGCCGTTATGGCGTTTCATATATTCACGGCTCATCGGCACTGTTAAGAAGCCATTCTTAATGTTGATGGCATTCGTGGACAAGATGAGACTGAAGAGCTCCCCTTTTTCACGATAGTGTGGCAGGCGGACAGCCTTTGAACCATAGTCACCTGACTTGACTTTCTGCAAAAGCCCGAAAAAAGAACGAAAACTGCGGTCGGCCATCTTCAATATCTGTTGGGCGACACCGGCCTGCAACAAGCCATAGTTTTCATTTTCCTTGCAAATGGGGTAATTTTCTTCGTACCGCAAGAATTGATGAGTATCGAAGTAATGCTGCC
>NZ_JBBMEU010000149.1:0-744 GCF_040096415.1 Megasphaera intestinihominis | reverse complement strand
GCCTTTCTCCGAATGGTAATAGGGGGGCGTGGGGGGCATAGCCCACCACAAAGGGATGCATGATGATTTGTTTTGGCAACCTGAACAGGGACGTTGCCACCTACGGCCTGTCTTACCTGAACCTGAACAGGGACCTGGGTAATACGTGGTGGAACAATGCGTCGCGCCTATCTGAATACTAATCAAAAACAACGTCATGTATTCCATGCTGCGGCAAAAATCAATAATCTAATGCCACGGGCTAGTAAAAACTGAACGTCCGTTATTATTCAGAAAGAAAATTCCAATGAAAAAGAGTTGTAAAAATATAGACATTACCGATAAAGAAGCCATCAAGCCTTTCATTCATGAATGTTTAAAACGGCATCACCGGCGCTATAAATTCGCCCGATTGCTACACAAAATAGGCACCGCCGATTTAAATGAAGCAACGGACGAGCTGGCAAGATATGCTTCCTGGGCTGTAAAAACGCATAACGTTCCTGAATTTGTACCATATACACGCGAACGCTATGATAGCACGTCAGAAAAGCGACGGCTCATCGGCCGCGAGTGCGCCTTACAGCAAGTATTTGACTACATTGCTGTGCGTTCATGCACTGAAATATGGAAAAGACGATATGTCTTACAACAGTGTTCGTCCATCAAGAAGCGTGGGCAGATCTATGGCGTGAAGATGATTAGAGGATATATATTAGCCGATATCCGCGCCGCAAGGTACGCCCGCAGCCACAGGCGACATTA
>NZ_JBBMEU010000148.1:0-763 GCF_040096415.1 Megasphaera intestinihominis | reverse complement strand
GATTTTACCGAATGGTATATTGATGGGACTAAGATGGAAGCTAATGCGAACCGCTATACGTTTGTCTGGCGCAAGCGAGTAGAAAAAGGGATTGCTAAGCTAAAGGAAAAACGGCGGCAAATCCAGGAACAGATGCTGGCTTTCACGGGCATGGATACCTTTATTCTGGATGACGATGAATTACTCCGGTCTGTTGTAGACGTATGCCAGGGAAACGGCATCACGTTTGTGCAAGGGTCTGGCCATCGAAAAACAGCAGAACAAAAACTGTTTGAACAGGTAGCAGCCATCCGGGAGAAACAACAAGAATATGATGCCCACCTGACCGTAATGGGTACACGGAACAGTTATTCCAAGACGGATCCCGACGCTACGTTTATGCGCATGAAAGAAGACCACATGAAAAATGGGCAGCTGAAACCGGCCTACAATCTTCAACTAGCGGTACAGTCTGAATATATTATCGGACTGGGCCTATTCCCGAATCCAACGGATACCCGGACCTTGATCCCGTTCTTGACAGCCTTGGAATCAGGGTATGGAAGACTAGCAGATCATATTGTGGCGGATGCCGGGTATGACAGTGAAGAAAACATGGACTGGATAGAAAAGAAAGGAAGCACGGTATGCATCAAACCACGGGAGTATGAATACCGGAAGACATCAGCCTTCAAGAAAAAAATCGGGCACCGAAGCAATATGGTCTATGACGCAGACAGCGATACCTATACCTGTGCCAAAGGAAGGAAGCTGCATTTCGTAA
>NZ_JBBMEU010000147.1:0-779 GCF_040096415.1 Megasphaera intestinihominis | reverse complement strand
TTTGGTATAATGATGGTTTTTTACGAGTAACGAACCACGAACCACGAGCCACGGCTTTTTCCGAAGCGGCCTGCGAATCCCAATTATTGTCTCATATGGACACTGGCGGTTGTTCCTCCGATGGCGATGCCCTGCATGGGCCTGTGTTTCACGGCCGGGCATGGGCAACGCCCATTGCAGCCGCAGTCCGGATATGGCCTAATCGGCAGCAATACGGCACTGGCTCTCTGCAAGATGAAGATTAATTTCCTCTTATCGAGGTTCCTCAAAAATCGTAGTATCCGGTTCATAGCGCACTCCTTTCTGTTATTGAATTTTAGACATATACAGCGTAATGACGCCGTTTTTATCGAGTTTCATATAGGTCATATAGCCGTCTTTCCGTTCCAAATCTTTCTGACGGTCGGTCATGCAGTTAGAGATTTCCAACTGGTTCCGTTCGATGACTGCCAAACTGATTTCCGGGAAAAAGCTGCGGGCGAAGCGGATGAGTTCTTTAGATAAGTTCATCCCTTCGATGGGACGCCCTTCCAGTAAAGCCTGCCGCGTGTCTTTCAGCTGGTTGATATGGCGCTGGGGCACAGTCCGGGCTGGTCCGGCATGAAAAGCTTCGGGGCGGCGGTTTTCGCGAAGGATGGCATACCATTCATCCATGACTTCGGCAATGGACGGCTCATATTTACATCGTTTTAGCAAGCGATACAAAAGAGATTCCGCTTCCTTCGCCGTCATCGTTTCGGGCAGCATTTCTTCGAGCATCTTCAGCTTGTAGTCGTTGC
>NZ_JBBMEU010000146.1:0-818 GCF_040096415.1 Megasphaera intestinihominis | reverse complement strand
TTCCTCTTAGGTAGGGGCATCAATGGCGATGGATTTCGCAGGTTCGATGCCTGCGAAATCCACCCTATGTCTTTTCCATCTTAGCCTTTTCACTTCGTCTACGGTATAATGGTAGATAACAGAGGAGGTGAATCCTAGATGTACTTGACGCAATCGAATGTCATCCGCGGCTTGTCGAAACAAGAGTATACCATGCTCCGGGAAATGTGCAAATACAGCAATAACCTGTATAATATAGCGGTCTATACGATTCGGCAGCATTACTTCGATACCCAGCAATTCTTGCGGTACGAAGAAAATTACCCCATTTGTAAGGAAAATGAAAACTACGGCTTGTTGCAGGCCGGTGTTGCCCAGCAGATATTGAAGATGGCCGACCGCAGTTTTTGTTCCTTTTTCGGGCTTTTGCAGAAAGTCAAGCCAGGTGACTATGGTTCAAAGGCTGTCCGCCTGCCACACTATCGTGAAAAAGGTGGTCTCTTCAGTCTCATCTTGTCGACGAACGCCATCAACATAAAAAATGGCTTCCTAACGGTGCCGATGAGCCGTGAATATATGAAACGCCATAACGGTCATCGGATTCGGATTCCTTTTCCGGACAAATTGAAGGATAAGACGATTCAGGAAGTCCGCATCTGTCCCATGTACGGTGGACGGTATTTCAAGATTCAGTATTGTTACCTAGAGGACCCGGAACCGGTGAAAACCTCGCCAGACCGTGTCCTGGCTATCGACTTGGGACTGGACAATCTGGCCGCCTGCGTTACCAATACGGGGACGTCGTTCCTCATGGACGGTCGTAAACTCAAATCTATCAA
>NZ_JBBMEU010000145.1:0-837 GCF_040096415.1 Megasphaera intestinihominis | reverse complement strand
ACCGGGCTCGCCCCGTGCGAGCCCCTACAGCAAAAAAGCGGCTGTTGCATTATGCATTTTTGGCTTAATGCGACAGCCTCTTTTTTTTTTGCTTCCCGTGCCTCTGTAACGCGTTACCTATAAAGAAAAGAGAAGAGGAGAAAGAGAAAGAAGAGGAGACTAAAAAATATAGAGAGAATGTCCGCAGCGTGTGGATTTTTTCTCTTATATAGATAGAAGGCCGGAAGGGCCAAAGGGAAATGAGGTGTTTGCAATGAAGAAGCTGCAATGGCTTAAAACCAGGACTGGATTGTTTTCGGATCCCCGTATTTTATGTCTGATGAATCAGGCGAACGGTGATTCGTATATTGTGTTATGGTTTTTCCTGAAGGACATGGCGGGAACGATTAACGACAACGGCTTGGTCTACGTGTCGGGCCAGGAAGCCATGACAACGCAGCTCATTGCCAAGTGCCTGCATCGCCGCCGGCCGTTTATCGAAAAAGGATTAACTTTGTTAGAGAAACTGGAGCTCATCGAACGCGACGGAAACGGCATGATCCGCATTGCCATCTGGGATGAACTGCAAGACTTTCAACGCGATGAAAAGAAGCGGGAACAGACAAAAGAACGGGTCCGCCGTTACCGTGAGAGGCAGCGGCTGGCTCAGCCGTCAGATAAAGCGATGGATACAGCAGCCGCTTCACCTATGATAGAACAAAATGTTTACAAGGGCGAACCTGTGACGACGCCGAAAGCAATGCGTGACTACGCCTCGGTACAGAAATACCAGGAGCTTTTCGGACCCATGCAGGGAGAATTCGCCAAGAAGCTCATTGATTTAGAGAAAATGTGGGG
>NZ_JBBMEU010000144.1:0-868 GCF_040096415.1 Megasphaera intestinihominis | reverse complement strand
AACTTAATTGTACTAGCGGCAATAGACTATGTCTATTTTTTATGAAATTGAATTTGCGAAATATATTTTACCTTATCGTGGAAAATAAATCAGTGTATAGAAAAAGCCCCAGACTTATGCTATCCTTTCTTCATAAGTCTGAGGCTTTGATTCTATTTATCCTTTGCACTTTTCCTGGGTCTTTGTTGCCCAAGGCAGATATTGATCCAAGGTTTCGGCATCTTTGAAGTTTGCTGTATTTGGCAGCTTTTCAAAAAGGTATTTCAGATACCGTTCGGGGTCCAAGTCGTTGGCTTTGGCTGTTTCAATCAGGCTGTAGACGATGGCACTGGCTTTGGCTCCTTTGGGGCTATTACTGAAAAGCCAGTTTTTCCGCCCAACGGTGAAAGGCCGGATGCTGTTTTCCGCGGTGTTGTTGGAAATGTCGCAGTGCCCGTCTTTGAGGTAACAGGTCAGCCCGTCACGGTTCGACAGGAGATAATTCATGGCCGTTGCCAGCGGCGATTTGGGCAGCAGTTTGTCGACATTGTTTTCTGCCCACGCGAAAATCCTGGACGGGAATCGCCGCCGAAAGAGGAACCAGCGTGGGGACTTCCTCCTTTTTAGTTTCCGGCGCCTGTGCCGGTGCGAAACGAATACGGAGTTTATGTTGCCAGTAGTAATACTGCTTGATAGGGATATCCTGCTGCGCACAGAATTCCTTCACCGTTAAGCCACTCTGCTGGCGCTGCGCGATGATCTGCATCCAGTGTTTCATTCTTATTTCGCGTGTAATTTTTTGAGTATCCAAAAGATAAGGTAAAATATATTTCGCAAATTCAATTTCATAAAAAATAGACATAGTCTATTGCCGCTAGTACAATTAAGT
>NZ_JBBMEU010000143.1:0-875 GCF_040096415.1 Megasphaera intestinihominis | reverse complement strand
TGTTATGTGCAATAACATAGTTTACATAAATAGGGGTCTTCCCCCTACTGAAAAAAGTGATACTTTTAGGCATAAGAAGGAGTTGATTCTTATGCCATGGGAAGAAAGGAATGTCACCAAAGCTATGTTACGCAAAGAATTCGTTGAACGGGTACTTGCTCATGAGAAGAGCAAAAAAGCCCTTTGTCTTGAATATGGAATCAGTCGTCCTACAGGAGACAAGTGGATTAAGAGGTATCGTGAAAATTCTTCTTGTGAAGAACTTTCACGAGAACCTCACCACCGTGCCAATCGCACATCCCCTGAAATGGAAGCACTGGTCATCAAGACACGAAAAGAAAATTATGACGCGTGTGCCTTAGTTGTCCATACCCTTTTGAAACGACAAGGTATTCCAAACGTTCCCTGTGTCCGTACCATTAACAATATCTTTCATCGGTACGGCTTGATCACACCGGACGCCAGTCAGGCAGCTACACCTTATACACGTTTCGAAAAAGAAGCTCCTAACGACATGTGGCAAACCGATTTCATCGGTCACTTCGCCTTGAAAAACCAAAGACGCTGCCATCCTTTGATGGTGATGGATGACCATTCCCGGTTCAACCTAAGCTGCCATGCTCAATACGGGGAAACCTTCGGCGATACGATACCGGTAATGAGAAAAATATTTCTGGAATACGGTATGCCAAAGGTAATTCTGTGCGACAATGGCAATCCATGGGGAACGGTCCAAAGCACCGGATTCACCAAGTATGAAGTATGGATGATGGAACGGGGCGTCCTGGTAATTCATGGAAGGATTAAACATCCTCAGACACAGGGCAAGCAGGAACGGATGAATCAGACGTTCCGGAAGGGATGCATACAAGGTC
>NZ_JBBMEU010000142.1:0-896 GCF_040096415.1 Megasphaera intestinihominis | reverse complement strand
GTCGAACCGGCTTTGGCAACGGGGACACCTGCCGTGAGGACGACGAGGTCGCCGGCTTTGATGAGGTCGTTGTCGAGAGCTGCAAAGATAGCATTGTCGACGACAGCATCGGTGTCGCTGGCTTCTTTACCGGTGACAGCCTGGACGCCCCAGTTGAGCTGCAGGCGGCGGACGATGGCTTCATGCGGCGATACGGCTACAATCGGGCAGGCCGGACGGAATTTAGAAATCATCTGAGCTGTGCCGCCGCGTTCAGTCGAAGCGATGATGGCTGCAGCGTGGAGGTCTTGGGCAATCTTGACAACGGCTTTGCCGATGGATTCCGTCGTCGTAGCCGATTCAGCGTCGACGTCTTCATAGGACTTCGGCGTGAAGTTGCTTTCCGTAAAGGTTGCGACGCGGGCCATGGTTTCTACCGCTTCCACCGGATAGAGACCGCCAGCCGTTTCGCCACTGAGCATGATGGCATCGGTACCGTCGAGGATGGCGTTGGCGACGTCGCTCGTTTCAGCACGGGTCGGACGCGGGTTGTTGCACATAGATTCCAGCATCTGCGTAGCCGTAATGACCGGTTTACCTGCGGCCTGGCATTTATGGATGAGGACTTTCTGGAGCATCGGCACTTCTTCTGCCGGGACTTCGACGCCGAGGTCACCGCGGGCGACCATGATACCGTCGCTCATCTTGATGATGTCGTCAATGTTGTTGACCGCAGCCTGACATTCGATTTTGGAAATGATTTTCATATGGCTGTCGTGTTTTTCCAAAATCTTGCGGATCGTCAGGACATCTTTGCCGCGCTGGATGAAGGAAGCGGCAATCCAGTCCATGTTCATGCGGCAGCCGAATTCGATATCGTCGGCGTCTGTATCGGAAACAGCCGGCAGGTTGATGGC
>NZ_JBBMEU010000141.1:0-898 GCF_040096415.1 Megasphaera intestinihominis | reverse complement strand
AGGAAAATCCATATATCTGATTACGATATTTACTGGCGGATGAAATGAATTTGCGAAAGAATCTTGACACTACCTTTCTTCATAAGTCTGAGGCTTTGATTCTATTTATTCTTTGCACTTTTTCTGGGTCTTTGTTGCCCAAGGCAGGTATTGATTCAAGGTTTCGGCATCTTTGAAGTTTGCTGTATTCGGCAGCTTTTCAAAAAGGTATAGTAGTAATACTGCTTGATAAGGATATCCTGCTGCGCACAGAACCCCTTCACCGTTAAGCCACTCTGCTGGCGCTGCGCGATGATCTGCATCCAGTGTTTCATTCTTATTTCGTGTGTAATTTTTTGAGTATCCAAAAACATTCTCCTTACTGAATAGGACAAATTAGAGTTTTTAGACAAAATGGGAGAAACTCTAATTTGTCTCATTTATCCTGTTTGATGAGCCTATTGCCTCACAAACAGCCAGAAGATTAAATCCACCGATTTATCTTCCTCTTACTTTATTTGTTCAAAAAGTTGTAAAATGCTGTATGACGATAGATGATGGATAAAAAGAAACGGCCATGCAGGATTATCCTCTTGCATAGCCGTTTTTCGTTATTCATTTATAACTTCTTCAATTATCTGTTTAACCTTCTTATTGCTCAACTGAGTGTGAAAAGATACTTTATAACCGTCCAGTGTTAACTGTTGAAAAAATTTCTCGGCACACTTTATCTTGGCTTCTTCTTTGCCGCGCAGCGTCGATTGATTCTCTACGAGTTTCGTCTCTACAACAATGTTTAAATCTTTAGTTCCATTAGCTTTCTTGACGACATACATGAAGTCTATAATGGGCCTGTGAATTCAGACCAGTACTGAAAATTTTAAGAGTGCATGATATAGTATTAAGTAACGAAAATTGG
>NZ_JBBMEU010000140.1:0-980 GCF_040096415.1 Megasphaera intestinihominis | reverse complement strand
CGGAAAATCGGCCGTCAAGAAGAGCTGGTCGAAATTAGCTTCTACGTCCTCTTTTGATAATTCTGTTTGGATGTTCTTTTCATCTGCTGTCCATACGGTCTGAGTTTCTTCGCCGCCCTGGTTAAATGTAGACCGCTCTGCCTGTGCAATATTCTTTCTAAGGTATACGTTGGCGGTACCATCTGGCAGCGGCTGATACAAAATTTTTTCTGGCTCCGTATCATAGTAGACTTTCATTTTCTCTTTCTCCTTTCGTGTTCGCTAATAATCTTCTGTGCTTGCTCAAACGCCGATTTTAGTTTCATCTCCTTTCGCAGTTTCCGGCAATCTGAGTATTTAAAATAGCCTTTGTAGGATGCCAGGCGTTTCGCCTGGTTATAAACTAATGGTGCCCGCTGTTTGCGCAATAGCATGCGTCTGGCATGGATGAAGTTCTTCGCCCGGATCGTAATTTTCCCGTTATAGCGGATGACAAAACCCATCATATCAATAGGCTCATTTGCCAGCTTTTTGACATGCCAGTTTGGCTTTATCTGTAAGTGCAGCGCCGCTTCGGCATATCGTGATAGCGTTTCCGCTGCCCGCTTGAGCTTTCTTCGGTTACTACCCATAAGCAACATATCGTCCATAAACATGACCATATGATTTACGCCGCTGAGGCAGATGCCTTTACGGTATAAAAACGATAGTATGAACTGCGCTGCCCACTGGCTGGGTAATGCGCCAATCAAGAAGCCCGTGCAGCCGTTTGCTTTCTCATACGATTTTAATAAGCTCCTCCATAGATAAAGAATATCGTCGTTACCGCAATCATGGGCGAATAGCTCCATAAACAGTGCTCTATCAATGGATTGATAGCAATGTCGAACATCAAGTTTGACGAAATATTTGCATTTCGGCGTATAATGTCGCCTGTGGCTGCGGGCGTACCTTGCGGCGCGGATATCGGCTAATATATATCCTCTAATCATCTTCACGCC
>NZ_JBBMEU010000139.1:0-1205 GCF_040096415.1 Megasphaera intestinihominis | reverse complement strand
CAATACCATTTTGGCGGCGAATCCGGTAGGCATTCAGCGACCAGAAGGCCTTCTGCTCATAGTAGTTGGTTTCGATGGCCCAACGCAGCTTGTACAGCTTCAAAGGATAATAGTCCATGCCTTCTGCCGGTGCGTCCCGTAGGATCTTTCGTTCCTGCCAGGCGCAGCTCATATGCAGGTCACTGGGATTCAGGGTGCTGAAGAAAAGCCGCCGGGAGCCAGATGTAGTGTAGCTGACATAAGCATGGATACGGCGATTCCCGCAGATATGGGTCAAAACAATCCGATGACCCACTTGCATACCGTCCATATTCCAGGACAGCGTAAAATCATTCATATGAATCCGCTTTCCTCGTTTTTTCGGGCGTCCCGGCTTGCCGTTAGGCAATGGCGGTAGTTCATACATTGCCGAATCACTGCGGACATTACAGATGATGTCCAGTCCGGGATACTGCAAAACCCGTTCTATCAGCGAGCTTTTAGCGTACCAACTGTCAAAGAGCAACAGTACCTGCCGGTCTTTCAGTAAGGGCATCACCTCCTCGATGAGGTCACCAGCTAATTCAAGTTTGGTCTGCTCTTTCGTCCACATCCGGTACCCTACGGGAACCGCCAGATAGCGGATAAGCGGAGCTTTTCCTTCATGCTGGTTCAGGACAGGGACACTCAGTGTCAAACTGACGAAGCAATGACCGTTTACGTAAGGCTTGCCTGTATGGCAGGCATGGTCATGCAACAGAGAAACAGCATCGAACTTCTTGCCGAATTTCGGTACCGTCGTATCATCGACACTGAGAAAGACCGGTTCATTCTGTAAGGCCGCCGGAATCAGGCTGCAAGCCAATTGTGCTGTTTGCAGGCGGAGAGAATGGCTCGTCACCGTTTCGTTCTGAAGCGCCCGGTAATAACTATTTAAGCAGCGATGCGTCACCTGGGACAAAAAATTCCGATGAAGAAAGCGAAGAGATGGGAAGGCCTGCAAGGCTACCTGAGCGATGACCAACCAGGTCAGTAGGAATCGCGTTGGCCGTGTCGCCGTAGAAAAATATGGAGAAAAGAAACGAAACAGACTACCAATAATCGAATTTTCGAGGTATAATGAATTCATCGCGTAACTCCTTTGAGATGATGTGTTTTAGCAGATTCATTATACTTCAAAGTGTGGTTACGCGATATTTATTTGTTCAAAAAGTTGTAAACTGCTG
>NZ_JBBMEU010000138.1:0-1206 GCF_040096415.1 Megasphaera intestinihominis | reverse complement strand
TCGCACGCGCGCCTTCCTTCCTGTGTCACTCCTTCGCTCAAACGGCCTCAGCCAGTACAGGAATTTCAACCTGTTGTCCATCTCCTACGCGTCTCCGCCTCGGATTAGGTCCCGACTTACCCTGGGACGACGATCGTTGCCCAGGAACCCTTAGGCTTTCGGTGGAAGGGATTCTCACCCTTCTTTTCGCTACTCATACCGGCATTCTCTCTTCCTGCCTGTCCACCTGTCCTTCCGGTCAGGCTTCTCCCATGCAGGAACGCTCCCCTACCCAATTAACTTATGTTAATTGCCAAAGCTTCGGTTCCGTACTTTAGCCCCGGACATCTTCGGCGCAGAGTCTCTCGACCAGTGAGCTATTACGCACTCTTTTAATGGTGGCTGCTTCTGAGCCAACATCCTGGTTGTTTTCGAAATTCCACATCCTTCGCCACTTAGTACGGCATTGGGGACCTTAGCTGTTGGTCTGGGCTGTTTCCCTCTTGACTATGGGCCTTATTACTCACAGTCTGACTCCCATGGATAAGTACAGCCATTCGCAGTTTGATTAGGTTCAGTAGCCGGATAGGCCCCTACCCCGTTCAGTGCTCTACCGCCTGTACTCTCGCCATGAGGCTAGCCCTAAAGCTATTTCGGGGAGAACCAGCTATCTCCACGTTCGATTGGCATTTCACCCCTACCCACATCTCATCCAAAAGCTTTTCAACGCTCACTGGTTCGGTCCTCCACACATTTTTACCTGTGCTTCAACCTGGACATGGGTAGATCACTGTGGTTTCGGGTCTACTCCAACTAACTATACGCCCTGTTCAGACTCGCTTTCGCTGCGGCTCCGCATTTTCTGCTTAACCTCGCTAGCTGAAGTAACTCGCCGGTTCATTCTTCAATAGGCACGCCGTCGACCATATAAAGGTCTTCGACTGCTTGTAGACATACGGTTTCAGGTTCTCTTTCATTCCCCTCCCGGGGTTCTTTTCACCTTTCCCTCACGGTACTATGCGCTATCGGTCCATATCAGTGTTTCGCCTTGGAGGGTGGTCCCCCCAGCTTCCCACAGGGTTTCTCGTGTCCCGTGGTACTCCGGATCCTGCTCCATGCACTTGCTTACGCCTACGAGGCTCTCACTCTCTCTGGCTGAGCTTCCCAGCTCATTCTGCTTCACTCATGCATTTGATAGCAGTCCACAACCCCGGATTGGTTTCCCAT
>NZ_JBBMEU010000137.1:0-1224 GCF_040096415.1 Megasphaera intestinihominis | reverse complement strand
CCGGCGGGCCGCCGTTTGGGCGGCCCCTACGAACCACTAGCCACTAAAACGCCGGCAGGATAGTTCCCTGGAAGTGTTCTTCAATGAATTTCTTGATCGGTTCAGACTGATAGATTGCCAAGACTTTCTTGTATGTTTCGTTGTTTTCGTCGCCCTGACGGACTGCCATGACGTTGGCATACGGCGAATCCTTCGATTCGACGAGGATCGAATCTTTCTGCGGGTTCAGGCCGGCCGGGATAGCGTAGTTGGTGTTGACGCAGGCCAGGTCCGTATCGTCGAGGGAGCGGGGAATCTGAGCGGCGTCGAGTTCGACGAACTGGAGGTTCTTGGGATTTTCGGTGATATCTGTTACCGAAGCGTCGACGGAGTTGCCGTTCTTCAATTTAATCAGGCCGGCCTGCTGGAGCAGGAGCAGGCCGCGGGCACCGTTGGTCGGGTCGTTCGGGATAGTGACTTTGGCGCCGTCCGTGACGTCTTTGATGTCTTTGAATTTATGGGAGTAAACGGCCATGGGAAGGATGATGGTCTTGCCGATGGAGGTGATCTTCAGGCCTTGTTTCTTGACGACGTTGTCCATGTACGGCTGATGCTGCATGGAGTTCATATCCAGGTCGCCTTCGGCCAGGGCCTTGTTCGGCTGGACGTAGTCGTTGAATTCGACGACTTTGATAGTAATGCCCTGTTTAGCTGCTTCTTTAGCGACTTCTTCCATGACTTCGGCATGAGGACCGGCAGTGACGCCCATCTTGATTTCTTTTTTGTCACCGGAAGCACCGGAATTGGAAGACGAACCGCAGCCGGCGGCAAAGAGGCACGTCGTCGTGATGAGAACGGCGGCGAAGAGTTTTTTTACTGTTGCGTTCATGTAATCATTTCCTTTCTGGATAACGGATAATAAGGGCTTGCCGGTCAAAAAGAAAAGCCGTCATACAGATGACGGCTCAATTTGCGATTCGTTCATCTGCCGGTATACACCGCTGGACTTGGCACCTATCCCGATAGGGGGTTGCCGCAGCGTCATCGGGCCATTCCCTCGACTGCTCTTGATGAAAGACAATGTATGGTTGTTGGTGTACATATTATCACCTGGAAGAGAATCTGTCAAGAAATATTGTGCTTCTTGAGGAAAATTTCTTTTTATCATAGTTTCGCCAGAAGACTCCTTCCTCTTAGGTAGGGGATGAATGGCGATGGATTTCGCAGGTTCGATGCCTGCGAAAT
>NZ_JBBMEU010000136.1:0-1302 GCF_040096415.1 Megasphaera intestinihominis | reverse complement strand
TATAATGGGCCCCTTGTCAAGACCACGTTCTAAAATTTTAAGAGTGGCAGTAAGCAGAATTATTCTAAGCAGCGAAGCAAGCAAAGTAAAACTCGTTGGGAACCTTGTAGCCTAATGCCTCGTGGGGCCGTATGTTGTTGTAATCATCTACGTATTGGTTAATCAGACGTCGAAGCTCTCTTGGGGTGCGATATTCGTTCGGATAGAGCTGCTCCGTTTTGAGGCTACGGAACCAACGTTCAATCATGATGTTGTCTGCCCAGCGGCTCCTGCCGTCCATACTTTGACGGATATTGAGGTTACGAAGCAGATTCTTGTAATCATCACTGGTAAACTGGCTGCCTTGATCTGAATTGATAATGGCTGGAACGCCGCATGCTTTAACGGTTTCCGTCACGGCATGAATAACAGATTCTGCTTCCAGACTGTCTGAAAGATAGTGGCCGACCAACCGCCTGCTATACCAATCAATTATTGCAGTTAGGTACATATGCCCATGCGGCATCGGAATATAGGTGATGTCAATGGACCACACCTGGTTTGGAAAAGACACGGTATAATCGCGCAACAGATAAGGCACAATAGACTCCTTGAAATTGCGCTTGGACAGGTTAGGCTTAGGATAAATAGCATAGATGCCCATCTTCAGCATAAGTCGCCGTACTGTCTTGCGACATACTGAAAAACCTTCTTCTTGCAGTTTGGCAACAATCTTACGAGAGCCTAGGTAGGGACACCTGGTATGCCAGTGGTCGATACGTTCCATTAACGATTCATCAAGCCTAACAGCAGCTTGGTTTGGTCCTGTAGGTGTGTAATATAGGCCGGAACGGTTCAGTCCCAGTAATTCGCACTGACGACGTATGGAAAGGCCGTTATCCTTTCTGATCATATTCCGGGATTCTTGGGATGGCCTCCCCAGCTTGGCGAAAGCAGTCCTGAAGAAAGTCGCGCTCAAGCGTAAGCTGACCGATGGTCCTTAGCATCTGGTCATTCTTTTTCTTCAGATCGTCCTCCTTCCTCTGAACGGCCTTACGCTCAGAATCTGCACCAAAGGCAAGATGGGCATTTTGCAGGAATTCTTGCTTCCATTTTCTGACCATGTTTGGGTTCAGGCCGTTTTCAGAACAGATGACATTGAATTCCTTGTCGCCTTGAAGAATTGACAGAACAATCTTGGTCTTAAATTCAGAAGTGTACTTTTTTCTTGGCATGATAGCATCCTCCAATTTTCGTTACTTAATACTATATCATGCACTCTTAAAATTTTCAGTACTGGTCTGAATTCACAGGCCCATTATA
>NZ_JBBMEU010000135.1:0-1312 GCF_040096415.1 Megasphaera intestinihominis | reverse complement strand
TATCTTTGTTTACCCCAGTATGGGGCATAAAGTAGATTCATGCAATACCGATTTACACAAACTATTTTACACTCCCAAATTAACCCCCACCATCATCGGGCTGACCTGTTTATCATCACCGACAACAATAATCTTATGCGCCATAAGTGTAATAACTAAGGCTTCCAAAGAGGACTGACTAGCTTCATCAATAATAGCAACATCAAATACTGTATCTACCGGGTCAAAAGTCTCTAATGCACGATAAACGGGAATAATCCAAGCAGGTACGGCTTTCTGCCCCATTTTCATTTGTTCTCTTGCTTGTTTCAATAATCTAGGTGCCTGTTTCCCCGTCCGCTTGCCAGCTCGTTTGATAAGTGATGCGTAGCTGGCTACTGCACTTTGTATTTCTTGTTTGCCATCCAATCTGCATTTTAGATGATACCAGGCTAATTGATTGGCTAACCGAGTTGTGCAATCACGTAATTGTACACAGTAATCATCAACTCGCTTTTCTCGCTTCTCAAGGGGCATGGCAAATAATTCATCCAGTATATATTCAAATTGTTTAAGCATCCAGAGTTTCTCCAAAGTATCAGGCATACTCGCTTTGCCATTGCTACCCGTACGTGAACGAATCGATTTTGCCCAATCAAAAGCATATTTTTCCAATTTTGACAAAAGTTGTTCACGCATCGCATAAATATCTCGTTTCCCCCAAACAATGCTATAGTTATGGTATGCTTCTTCGTATGCGGTTCCATCCCTGTAAGTTAATGCCTTTAAGATTTCATGGCATAAGTCAGAATTTGCCAAACGTTTATCATCAAATATCGTTTTTGCATAATCAATCTCTTGACGAATTTTTCTTTCCGCCAAAAAAAAGCTTACTATTTTAACATAATCAAATATATTTGTTGTCAAATAATGTTCATAGCTAGAGATATTTTTACTATACTCAAGTTCAGATTTTAATAATTTTAAATTGAATCCCGCTTTTTTTAATAATTCAACGTATTGTGCATACCACGTATGATTCCACAAAAGAGCCCTGTTTATTTTATTCTCATAATCTCTTAGTTGGATAACTATATTACCCGTAAGTTTTTCTAATTCGGGAACATCAGTAAAATTATCAAATCTTTCTGCCCACATATTTCTGACAGTATGATACGCTAAGTCACGCCGAGTTTTCTTTATAGCCAATTCAGCCTCTTCCACATTTCGTAACGCATGCCCATCAACTATAATCTGGGGTGTGTCAAGAGTTTTGTGTAAATCGATTCAATAAGCAACATCGTATTGCTGCATAAGCTGAGACATCCTGTCG
>NZ_JBBMEU010000134.1:0-1339 GCF_040096415.1 Megasphaera intestinihominis | reverse complement strand
GATAGTGTAAAATCATTTGTGTAAACTCAGAAGTGGGTATAGAAAAAGGAACCACTTTTCTTTATAGTGTTAAGTGACCAAACAAAACACAAAGAAAGAAGGTTCCTTTATGTCTTATCTTACCACAGAACTTCTCACATCTCTACTCCAAGGCGGTGCGGCCGCCAATGAATTTCTTCGCAGCAAAATCGAAGAAGGTGTCAATGCCGTCCTCAAAGCTGAACTGGCAGGATTTCTCGGCTACGAGAAGCACAGTTCCGCCGGATGGCATACAGGCAATAGTCGCAACGGTTCATATCAGCGCACCATCGTGACGTCGTATGGCAAAATCACAGTGGATGTGCCGCGCGACCGCAACGGCGCGTTTCAATCGCCATTATTGCCGCCGCGAAAACAACGTGTTGATTCGTTGGAGACTACAATCATTCAACTGTACCAACGCGGTGTCACGACGCGTCAAATCGCAGAACTTATCGAGCAAATGTATGGCCATTGCTATACACCAGCTACCATATCCAAGATTGCAGCTAATGTGTCGGATCAGGTTGAACAGTTTCATAAACGACCAGTTGCCAAGCGATATGCCGTTATCTTTTGTGATGCAATGTATGTCCATCTCCGTCGCGACAGCGTAGCTAAGGAGTCTATCCATGTCCTGCTCGGCATTACGCCGGAAGGACACAAGGAAATTCTTGACTATGCCATTCTGCCTTCAGAGTCAGCGCTGAACTATGCCGATATGCTAAAGAGCTTGAAAATTCGGGGCCTGGAACAGGTACTGCTCTTCGTCTCGGACGGCCTTGTTGGTCTCCCAGACGCAGTACAGAACGAGTTCCCGCGTTCCAGGTACCAGAGTTGCTGGGTTCATCTCATGCGTGCTGTAAGCCGCCTGGTGCGACCTTCCGACCGGAAGGTCGTCTTGGATGCGCTTAAGCGTGTGTACCGGCAGGAGAATGCCGCACTCGCAAAACAAGAACTGTCAGCCTTTCTCGACTCGTATGGAACAAAGTACAAGCGACTTC
Organism: Megasphaera intestinihominis; assembly: GCF_040096415.1. NCBI lineage: Bacteria > Bacillati > Bacillota > Negativicutes > Veillonellales > Veillonellaceae > Megasphaera > Megasphaera intestinihominis. Next base: position 317 of record NZ_JBBMEU010000134.1, on the reverse strand, counting down.
ATAAGCTTTTTCAGAATGAGTCCAGCCTCTTCTCGTTTTACGAGTTTCCGAAGAGTATCCAGCAGACAATCTACACGTCAAACCTCATTGAGAACAACAACAAAGGATTTCGTCACAAGGCGAAGCTCAAGGAGCAATTCCCCAACGAGGATTCGCTGGAACGATTCGCCTGCATGGTCTACTGTGATTATAACCGACGTTTTTCCGGGAAAGCGCATCGCGGATTTCAAGAAGCATATCCGGAGTTGTTGGAGATGTTCACGGATTGATCTTTCAGTCTACACTATAAAAGTTTACACATAAGAGTTGACACTACC
>NZ_JBBMEU010000133.1:0-1368 GCF_040096415.1 Megasphaera intestinihominis | reverse complement strand
GGGTGTGTCAAGAGTTTTGTGTAAATCGATTCAATAAGCAACATCGTATTGCTGCATAAGCTGAGACATCCTGTCGTCCATGAGCAGCTGGTTCCGGACCATCGCCCAGTTTGCGACGTGACGACCCTTCCATTTTTTATAGAGCTCTTGGATGCGTAGGTAGAAAATCTTGAAGACTGCATCCTCGTTGGGGAAAGCGCCTTTCTTGGTCACCTTGCGGAAGCTAGAGTTGACGCTCTCGATGGCATTGGTCGTGTACATGATCTTGCGCACGGCACTGCCATAGTTATAGAGCTGCTCGACGTGTGAGAAATTGTTTTCCCATACGCTGACCGCGCCTGGATAAGCCTGCCAGTCGGTCTTGAACTTCTCGAATTCCTGACGGGCCTGCTTGACGTTGATGGCACCATAGATGAGCTTCAGCTGCTTCGTGAATGCACTCCACTGCTTGCGTGGGATGTAGCGGATGGAATTGCGGATGAGGTGTACGATGCAGCGCTGAACCGTGGCATGCGGGAATACAGCCTTGGCGCCTTCCTCCAATCCGCTCACGCCATCCATGGACAGGATGCCAAGATCCTTAACGCCGCGAGCCCGCAGCTCGTCGAAGATCTGCATCCAGGCATGCTTGCTCTCCGTCTCGTTGATCCAGAGGCCAAGGACATCCTTGCAGCCGTTGACGTCATAGGCAAGCATGACATAGACGGCCACCTGCTGGACGCCATACTCCGTGCGCAGCGATACGTAGATGCAGTCGACGAAAGCAAATGGATAGAACGACTGGAGCGGACGATTCCGCCATGCCTCGACCTCTTCCATGACGCAGCCTGTGATGGTGGAGATCTGTTCATGTGACATCTGGAAGCCGTAGATGTCTTCGATGGTTGCAGCGATGTCGCGTTGGCTCATGCCACGGGCATACATCGCCAGTACCTTGCCCTCGATGGACGAAACGTCGCGCTGGTGCTTCTTGATGATCTGCGGTTCAAACGTACTCTGGCGATCCCTAGGGACGCGGATAGGAACCTCGCCCAGAGAGGTCTTGAGCGTCTTGGATGAATAGCCGTTCCGGACATTGTCACCGTCTTCGGAGCGCTCATGCTTCTTATGGCCGAGATGATTTTCCATCTCACCTTTGAGCATGGACTCAAAAATGGGGCCAAAAATCTGCTTCAGGACGTCCTGTACGTCTTCCGCGCTCTTGATGTCGTAGTTGTTGAGGATTTGCTGAGCAATCTGCTCGCCTGGGGTAGTTGGTGGAGTTTTACACTTTGCCATTCTGTTACCGTCCTTATCTTTGTTTACCCCAGTATGGGGCATAAAGTAGATTCATGCAATACCGATTTACACAAACTATTTTACACTCCC
>NZ_JBBMEU010000132.1:0-1385 GCF_040096415.1 Megasphaera intestinihominis | reverse complement strand
TTCGCTGCTTAGAATAATTCTGCTTACTGCCACTCTTAAAATTTTAGAACGTGGTCTTGACAAGGGGCCCATTATAGAAGACCGTAAACGTGGCCAATATTATACTTATTATACTGGTAATATGTGGGGGGACCCATCCAATTATACAGCGTCTATTAACACGAGCCGGATTACATTGGAAAAAGGCGCCGATTTGATTATCAACTATATTGAGACTTTGCAAAAGTAGATGTGTGATATCGGTTATACAAAAAAAGCTGTCGATTTCGACAGCTTTTTGCATAACTGATGTTTGATTTCTTCTTTTTTATTGGCAATTAAAGGAGTATCTGTTATCCTATACGTATCATTAATCTTCTGAGTATGAAAGATAAGGAGTTTTCAATGGTCAATTCTAAATCCTCAAAGTCTAAAATTGAAGAAACTGCCAATCAAATTATTGATTTTATTACTACAAGACAAATGCTTCCTGGAGATAAAATGCCAACGGAACCTGTACTGATGGATGATTTACATGTTAGTCGCTCTACATTAAGGGAAGCCATTCGGACATTAAGTGCTCGCAATATTTTGGAAGTGCGTCAAGGTTCTGGGACTTTTATATCTAAGCGATGTGGCGTTCCAAATGATCCACTGGGACTAACTTTTATCTATGATGATGACCGGTTGGCTATTGACTTGTTGGATGTCCGGATTATGATTGAACCTCAAACTGCCTTACTAGCAGCTATACATGCCACTGAGACGCAGTGCAAGGAATTGCTTGCGCAATGTTCATTGGTAGAACAGCTTATTAAAGAGAATAAAAAATATGAAGATGAAGATATTACTTTGCATACTATGATTGCAGAGGCTAGTGGTAATCGGATTCTTGTTAATTTATCCTATATTCTTCATACATCTGTTAAAAAAAATATTGTATCGACGGAAGACGCATTGCGTGATAATAATACTTATGTATATCATCGTAAGATTGTTGAAGCGATTGCATATCATGATGCCCAAAGTGCTTATAACGCAATGATGATTCATGTCACAACTTTGCGTGAATTTATTGTCTCCAAATTAGATACTAAAGAAAAATAATGTTTGTAGATAGCTATCGGCTTAATTAGCTACGAATCACTGACGAAAAAGGCACTGTCTTTATGAAACAGTGTCTTTTTCATTTACGGTTGTTTTCCGATATAGGCAAGAATACCGCCGTCGACATATAAGATGTGGCCATTGACGAAGTCCGACGCATGGGAAGCTAAGAATACAGCCGGGATAAGGTAAAATATATTTCGCAAATTCAATTTCATAAAAAATAGACCATGTCTGGTAATATTATACAACTTAATGAGGATCTTATAAAGAATAATTTAAAGGATCTTGTACGCAAC
>NZ_JBBMEU010000131.1:0-1462 GCF_040096415.1 Megasphaera intestinihominis | reverse complement strand
AGCCCCTACAATTCGGCCAATGTCCGTGTATTTTTTATGGCAGACTGCCAGCGTTATTCCCCATCGCCTACATGCGACACCCGTCCCAAAGCCTTTCTAGCCTGTCAAGTATCGACCATCGGGAGGGGCAAGACCGTTTCCAGAACGAACAGACGCGGCGGGCGGCCCGCTACGCGCTGAGGGCTTCCCGAAGCGTCGTTGTTAGTTTGAGTCTGTCGCGGCGTAGCCGCATCTGAGTCCGAGGAAAAAGCAGTAGCTCGTGGTTCCTGAAAGCTTATCATCATACCCGAATGAGCTGTGATTGAATCTCTCTGGCGGGCTTCCCACGGGAAGCCCCTACGCATACGGCCGCTGGCCGTTTTTTTGCGGCCTGCGACCGGCCGCCTGCGAACTGCGCTTATTTTATGAAGAGGATAGTCATTCTTTAGTAGTCATGCTATAATAAGTTATCATGAGTAAAGGAGTCGAATTTTTATGATGATAAAAAAACTGGTTACTTTTGAAGACCTCGGTTTCGTTCAATGGGGCGTCCTGAATGAAGCGGAAGATGGCGTATACGGTGCCATTGCTTTGGAAGAAGCTTTTTTCACGCCCCTTCCGGAAACGATGCTGGAATTCATCCGGCAGGGCAACGACGGCCTGCTGGCCCTGGCCGACGCACTGGAACAGAATGAAAAGACCGGCGCTGTCAAGGCGAAACCGCTGGACACGGTACGCATCATGGCGCCGATTCCCCATATGGAACGGAATATTTTCTGCATCGGCAAGAATTATACGGAACACATTGCCGAATTCGATAAGACGGCCATGCCCAAACCGCCGAAATACCCGGTCATCTTCACCAAGGCTACGTCGTCGGTCATCGGCCCGGATGACCTCATCGACCCTCATACGAACGTCACGTCCCAAGTCGACTATGAAGGCGAACTGGCCGTCATCATTGGCAAGGAAGGCTCGGATATCACTGTTGGCGAAGCCATGGACCACGTCTACGGCTTTACCATCCTCAACGACGTCACGGCACGGGACCTGCAGGCCAACCACGTCCAGTGGTTCCACGGCAAGAGCCTGAATACGTTCTGCCCTATCGGGCCGTATATCCTTCTGCGCGATGCCGCTCCCGACACGTTCGACATCGTCACGAAAGTCAACAATGAAGTCCGTCAGGACGGCTCGACAGGCGAATTCATCTTCACCATCCCCGAACTGATCCACACCATCTCCCAGGGTACGACCCTCTTCCCGGGCGACATCATCGCTACGGGTACGCCCAGCGGCGTCGGCGTCGGCTTCAACCCGCCCCGCTTCCTCCACTCCGGCGACACCGTAGAAATCACCATTCCCGCCATCGGGACGCTGAAGAATAAAGTGAAATAAGAAAGGCTAAAAAAAGGGGCTGTAACAAAATGAGTTTTTTTGCTCATTTTGTTGCAGCCTTCCTTCTTTCCCATAACTAACACAA
>NZ_JBBMEU010000130.1:0-1468 GCF_040096415.1 Megasphaera intestinihominis | reverse complement strand
CGCAGGCGGCCGGCCGCCTCGGACTCAAATGCCGCTGCGCGGCGTCAGACTCAAACTAACAACGACACTTCGGGAAGCCCTCAGCTCGTAAAAATAGCCCCAATCGGGGTTGCGTAGGGGCCGTCCCAAGCCTTTTTGGCCCGTCAGGTGCCGACCAACGGAAGGCGCAGGACGGCTGCCAAAACGGACAGCCGTGGCTGGGCGGCCCGCAGCGAGATTCCATCACAGCCCGTTTTGGTATAATGATGGTTTTTTACGAGTAACGAACCACGAACCACGAGCCACGGCTTTTTCCGAAGCGGCCTGCGAACTGCGGCCGTAAGGCCATATTTATCGAAAGGAGAGTTATGAAAGTCTATTTAAATGCCGGTCATGACCGGGAACTTGATCCGGGCGCCGTCAATCGCCGTTTGCATTTGCGTGAATGTGATGCGGCTTATGAATTGGCTTTGGGCGTCCAGCAATATTTAGAACGAAATGGAATCGCGGTCGTCTTTGGTCAGGACGATGACCTATACCATATCTGCGACCAGGCGAATCAGGCCGAATGTGACCTCTTTGTATCCATTCACTTCAATGCCTACACCGGCAGGGCCAGTGGTACGGAAACGCTCATTTCCGGGTCCACAGGCAGCCTCATGCTGGGGCACTGCATCCAGTCTAACTTAAAGGCTGTCCTCGGTCTGCCGAATCGAGGGCTTAAAGAGCGGCCGGGACTCTTTGTCCTGCGCAATACCATCATGCCTGCCGTCCTCGTCGAAGTCTGCTTCATCGACAACGACTTCGACTGGCGCCGTTACGACGCCCATCGCGACGAAGCGGCCCGGGCCATCGCAACGGGCATCATGCAGTACCCGTACCAGATGCAGGGCGCTCAGGCGGCATGATGAACGCAGGCCGCAGTTCGCAGGCAGCATAAAAGAGGATGCAGGCGGCAGGTCGCAAAAAAATACACGGCCGAAGGCCTTGTGCGTAGGGGCTTCCGCGTGGGAAGCCCGCTAGAGAGATTCAACCACAGCCTATCCAGGTATAATGGCAGGCTTTTATGAGCTACGAAGGCTCTTCATATACGAAAAGAAAGGAGGAATGAACTATGGCAGCAGAACGCAAAGCGATTTCCGGCAAGTTAAAGCTGGTCATCAGCTACAACGACGAAAATGACAATTTGTGCGAAAAATCCGTACAGATGCGCAACCTCGTTACCGGCGTCGAACCGGCCAACGTCGTTACCGCCGTTAACGCCATCGGCACGTTGTACGAAGACCCCATCACGGGCATCCATGAAATCGTCGAAAACGAAATTACGGCGTAAGGGAAGAACCTCTCAGTCAGCTTCGCTGACAGCTCCCCTACAAAGGGAGCCTTAAGCCTTCCCTGATAGGCCCTTTTTGGCCCGTCAGGTGCTGACCACAGGGAAGCACAGGGCGGTTGCCAAAACGGAGAGCTGAGCTGGAGGTGGCCCGAAGGG
>NZ_JBBMEU010000129.1:0-1528 GCF_040096415.1 Megasphaera intestinihominis | reverse complement strand
GCTGTCGCACATGCGACAGCCGCTTTTTGAGTGGTTAGGGGTTAGGGGCTAGGGGTTAGTAGGGGCGCCCACGTGGGGCGCCCGTTTACGCAAGTCGGTCACGGGATTCTTACACATCCCCGACTACAAACTACAAACTATTTCCCCCGCAAGAGCCGCATGGCCATGATGGACATGATGACCAGGAGGGCCGTGACTAAGGCGAAGGAGGCGGTCAGGCTGAAGGCCCGGCTGATGAAGCCCAGTACGGCCGGTGCCAGGAGGATACCGGCGTAGCCGATGGTGCTGACGGCAGCGACGGCATCGGCTACGGGCATGTCCTTCTGCGTCCCCAGAGAGGAATAAAAGATCGGCACGGTATTGGCACAGCCGACGCCGATGAGGATGTACGATGCAAACAGGAAGGGGCCGCCGCTGATGAGCAGGATGCCCAGGAAGCCGGCAAAGGCGACGGGCAGGGACAGGGCCAGCAGCCGCCGCGGCCCGAAATGCATGGTCAGGGAGTCACCGGGCAGGCGGGCCAGGAAGGCCGACGCCGTAAACAGGGTCAGGCCCAGGCCGGATTGGGAAATGTCGATGCCCTTTTCCGTCGTCATGAAGACGCCGCTCCAATCGTTGATAGAACCTTCTACCAGGAAGGCAATGGTGCAGACCAGGCCGATGAGGACGATTTTCCCCTTGGGCAGGACCAGGGAAGCGCCCTTGCCGGATGCCTGCCGTTCCTCATGGAGATGGGGCGCAAAGAAGCAGACGCAGAGGCCGATGAAGACGGCGCCGGCAATCATGACGATTTTCCAGTAAAAGCCCAGGTGGAGCAGGGAAGCAAAAAAGGCAGCGCCGGCGAAATTCCCCAGGGACCACATGGCCTGCAGGCCGGACATGAGGCGCTTGTGGACTTTCCGTTCAATGAAGATACCGTTGATGTTGACGACGACGTCGAGCAGCCCCAGGGACGAACCGAGGAGGACGGCCATGACCAAGGCCGCTGCATAAGCCGGCACATAACAGAGAACGTTCAGGACGACGGCAATGGCCAGGCCGGCGATGGTCAAAGAACGGCGGCAGCCCAGGCGCCCGGCAATGGAACCGGCCAGCATCATCATGATCAGGGCGCCTAAGCCGACGGCCAATAAGAGGAACCCCAGGTGGTCGTCCTGAATCTGCAGCTGCTGCCTCAGGAAGGGAATGAGCGATGCCCACGACGTAAAACCGAAACCGCCGAGGAAGTAAAAGGCTTTGGCACTATAAATCTGCCAAAGGATATCTCGTTTATTCATCAATTTCTGTCACCTCACACTAAAAAAAGCCGGACAAGAAACCACCCTGTCCTGCATCTTTATCGAAAGACGCGTTTACGTACGCGCCCTTCCTCCGCTGCAGGACTGAAGTGACATCTTATCCGGTTTTATACTATACGAGCATAAGCCTCCGATGAGCGGTATTATTATAACTTGAACCTCTCCCGCTTATAGAAGCGGGAGATTCTTGAGAAGGTTGCTGTTTAAGTTTCCTCCTGAAATCAGGATAG
>NZ_JBBMEU010000128.1:0-1618 GCF_040096415.1 Megasphaera intestinihominis | reverse complement strand
TCAGAAGAGCTTGTCAAGGATTAATTTGAACTTTTTTAAATTCAAACTTCCTGCTGCGTCAGGGCCTTGCCCCGACAGCTTATTTAGTATACTACTGTGTAAAGGAATTGTCAAGGACTTTTTTCAAATCCTTGACGCCGGCCGCCGGTCGCCCAAGGCTCCCTTCATAGGGGAGCTGGCCGCCAAAGGCGGTCTGAGAGGTTAAAGGACGGCCCCTACGACGGCCCCGGTCGGGGCGTAAGCCGCTCCTGCGAAGGGGAGGGGGACCGCTTGCGGTGGAGGAGTTCTCCTCTACGAGCCGAGGATTACTCGAGACGATGTTGTCAGTCTGACTCAGATGCGGCCTGCGGCCTGCGAACTGCGGTCTGCGTATTCTCACGCATCGCAGCAGCAGATGACGATGGTGTCGACGATGGTATCGACAGTGGACGCCCGGGACAGGTCCATGACCGGCTTGGCCAGGCCCTGCAGCAGCGGCCCCAGGACGGTCGCCCCGGCGACGTGTTCCAGCATCTTGCAGCAGATGTTGCCCGTATTGAGGTCGGGAAAGACGAGGACATCGGCCTGCCCTGCCACGGGCGAACGGGGCGCCCAATCGGCAGCATACGCTGGGACCAGGGCCACGTCGGCCTCCATTTCTCCATCGTAGATGAAATCGACATTGCGGTCACTCAGGATCTGCACGGCTTTGCGGACTTTATCGGCACCGGCACCGCGGTCACTGCCCATGGTCGAATACGACAGCAAGGCCACTTTGGGCGAGGCAATGTGCAGGGTCCGCCGCGCCCGTTCGACGCAGCTGCAGGCAATATCGGCCAACTGGTATTCGTCCGGGTCGGGAATGACATCGCCATCGCCGACGACGAAGACGCCGTCATGACCGAACTGCATCATATCCGTCACGACGATAAAAGAACTGCTGACCGTATCGATGTCATCCCGCGTCCCAATGAGCTGCAAAGCCGCCCGGAGCACTTCCGGCGCCGGCGTTTCGATACCGGCTACCATGCCGGCCGCTTCCCCGGCAGCGACTAAGGCGGCCCCAAAATACAAGGGATGATTCAAGAGAAAACGGCGGCTCTCTTCCAAGGTCATACCAGTGGCTTTCCGCTTATCCGCATAGGTCTGGGCCAGGCTTTCTAAACCAGGGTACTTCTTGGGATAAATCACTTCAGCCCCTTCCAAATCGAGCTGATACCGTGAAGCCAGTTCCTGTATGTCGCCTTCCTTCCCCAAAAGGACGGGGATGGCCAGCTGCTCGGCCAATACCCGGTCGGCAGCCTGCAATATACGGATATCATCACTTTCAGGCAAAACTATTCTTTGCGGCTTTTGGGCCGCCTGCTGTTTCAAAGACGTAATATATCGGCTCATATCGATTCCCTTCCGCATCATGTATGTTACCTTTCATTATAAGGACATACGGGAAAGGAAGCAAGTGAAAAGGCGCTGTCGCATGAAGACAGCGCCTTTTTAGCAGTCAGCAGCTAGCTGTTAGCAGTTCGTACAATGGCTCCCATTATAGGGGAGCAGTCAGCTACAGCTGACTGAGAGGTTTAACCTCTCCGGCCCTTCGGGCCACCTCTCCTAACAGGAGAGGCGGGCCGCCCTCTGGGAC
>NZ_JBBMEU010000127.1:0-1697 GCF_040096415.1 Megasphaera intestinihominis | reverse complement strand
GGAAGAAAGGGAGGCTCTTCGGAGCTTTCGCTGGAGGAGGGGCTTGCGTCTGATTAGCTAGTTGGAGGGGTAACGGCCCACCAAGGCGACGATCAGTAGCCGGTCTGAGAGGATGAACGGCCACATTGGGACTGAGACACGGCCCAGACTCCTACGGGAGGCAGCAGTGGGGAATCTTCCGCAATGGACGAAAGTCTGACGGAGCAACGCCGCGTGAACGATGACGGCCTTCGGGTTGTAAAGTTCTGTTATACGGGACGAATGGTACGACGGTCAATACCCGTCGTAAGTGACGGTACCGTAAGAGAAAGCCACGGCTAACTACGTGCCAGCAGCCGCGGTAATACGTAGGTGGCAAGCGTTGTCCGGAATTATTGGGCGTAAAGGGCGCGCAGGCGGCGTCGTAAGTCGGTCTTAAAAGTGCGGGGCTTAACCCCGTGAGGGGACCGAAACTGCGATGCTAGAGTATCGGAGAGGAAAGCGGAATTCCTAGTGTAGCGGTGAAATGCGTAGATATTAGGAGGAACACCAGTGGCGAAAGCGGCTTTCTGGACGACAACTGACGCTGAGGCGCGAAAGCCAGGGGAGCAAACGGGATTAGATACCCCGGTAGTCCTGGCCGTAAACGATGGATACTAGGTGTAGGAGGTATCGACCCCTTCTGTGCCGGAGTTAACGCAATAAGTATCCCGCCTGGGGAGTACGGCCGCAAGGCTGAAACTCAAAGGAATTGACGGGGGCCCGCACAAGCGGTGGAGTATGTGGTTTAATTCGACGCAACGCGAAGAACCTTACCAAGCCTTGACATTGATTGCTAAGGGTAGAGATACCCTGTTCCTCTTCGGAGGACAAGAAAACAGGTGGTGCACGGCTGTCGTCAGCTCGTGTCGTGAGATGTTGGGTTAAGTCCCGCAACGAGCGCAACCCCTATCTTCTGTTACCAGCGAGTTAAGTCGGGGACTCAGGAGAGACTGCCGCAGACAATGCGGAGGAAGGCGGGGATGACGTCAAGTCATCATGCCCCTTATGGCTTGGGCTACACACGTACTACAATGGCTCTTAATAGAGGGAGGCGAAGGAGCGATCCGGAGCAAACCCCAAAAACAGAGTCCCAGTTCGGATTGCAGGCTGCAACCCGCCTGCATGAAGCAGGAATCGCTAGTAATCGCAGGTCAGCATACTGCGGTGAATACGTTCCCGGGCCTTGTACACACCGCCCGTCACACCACGAAAGTCATTCACACCCGAAGCCGGTGAGGTAACCGCAAGGAGCCAGCCGTCGAAGGTGGGGGCGATGATTGGGGTGAAGTCGTAACAAGGTAGCCGTATCGGAAGGTGCGGCTGGATCACCTCCTTTCTAGGGAAAACCTAAGAAGTCGGCACGGAGGCAATTCATTCATTGTTCAGTTTTGAGAGGTCATCCTCTCAAGAGATAGAGAAGCTGGGGGTGTAGCTCAGCTGGGAGAGCACCTGCCTTGCAAGCAGGGGGTCAGGAGTTCGATTCTCCTCATCTCCACCAAACTTTTTTATCATCGTACCTTGACAACTGCATAAAAATGTTAGAAAATACCTCTTTTTAAAAAGAGATCTTAACGAACCTTGAATTCTTGTTCATCACGACATCCCGTGTGGATGGCGTGATACATGAAAAAATAGTCAAGTAAGTAAGGGCGTACGGCGGATGCCTTGGCCATATC
>NZ_JBBMEU010000126.1:0-1714 GCF_040096415.1 Megasphaera intestinihominis | reverse complement strand
AGTTCGTATTCGTATTCTAATCTCTCCTTTCACAGGAAGATTACAAAGACCACTCAGAAATGGGTGGTCTTTTTTTACACAAAAAAGACGCAGGCCGTAGTCCGCAGATGGCAGGCCGCAAAAACACGGCCTATGGCCTTGTGCGTAGGGGCTTCCACGTGGGAAGCCAGCTAAAGAGATTTGACCACAGCCCATTTGAGTATAATAGCAGACTTTTTACGAGACACGAGCCATGGCTTTTCCTCGGACTCAGATGCGGCTACGCCGCGACAGACTCAAACTAACAACGACGCTTCGGGAAAACCTCAGCGCGTAGCGGGCCGCCCGCCGTTGCTATTCGTTCGGGTAACCGTTCTGTACCTGATGGGATAGAAGGTTTTGGGCGGCCCCTACGATGCAGCCGAGCTGTGACAGACTCAGGATTGGGTTACGACCGTGTGCCACCTGTCATAAATTTCGGCTGTTCACAGGATTCGCGGCGGGACGCCCTCCGGAACATCCTCCGGGTCGTCCCCTACGGTATCGCATACAGGCGATGGAAATGAGCGCAGATCGCAAAAAAAATACACGGCCAGTGTCCTTGTGCGTAGGGGACGCCCTGAAAGCCTTTTTGGCCCGTCAGGTGCCGACCAGCGGAAGGCGCAAGACGGTTGCCAAAACGGACAGCTGTGGCTGGCGTCCCGTTGTGAGATTTCATCACAACCCATTCATGTATGATGGCCGGTTTTTACGAGCCACGAGCCACTATTTTCACGAGCCGAGGGTTACTCGAGGCGATGTATTTAATTTGAGTTTGTTGCCGCAAAGCGGCATCTGAGTCCGAGACGGCCTGCGACCGGCGGGGCCGTCGGCTCCAAAATAAAAAAAATTCAAATTTTTTTGTTTTTTTAGAAGGAATTTGCATCCCCGTGTTGAATACTATACATATAAGGGAAGAGACCACAAGGAATGAAAGCCATACATTCTTTAGACAGGATCTCCCCACGAAAGGAAGGGATGTTTTATGGCAACCATCGTTAGAGGTAAAAATTTAGAAATTACACCGGCTCTGAAAGATCACGTTGAAAAACAGGAAAAGAAAGTTACGAAATACTTTGATAACGAAGTCAATGTCCAGGCCCTGCTTTCTGTAGAAAAAGATCGGAAAATCGCTGAAATTACGTTGAAAGTCGACGGTGTCGTTCTCCGCGGCGTCGAAGCCAACGATGATATGTATGCTGCTATCGATTTAGTCTATGATAAACTGGTCCGCCAGATTCATAAATACAAAACAAAAATCGCCCGCCGCATGAAGAAAGGCGCTTTCAATGACGCTCTCGTCGAAGGGCCGGCTGTTCCGGAAGAAGCCTTTGAAGTCGCCCGCGTCAAGAAATTCGCCGCTCGTCCGATGGACGTCGAAGAAGCTATCTTGCAGATGAACCTCGTAGGCCACGACTTCTTCGTCTTCCTCAATTCCAAGACCGACACAATCAACGTCGTCTATAAACGGAAACACGGGAAATACGGCCTCATCGAACCGGAATATTAGGGGTTGTCCGTGGCTCCCTTGATAGGGGAGCTGTCAGCATAGCTGACTGAGAGGTTGAAAAAATAAATAAAAAAGCTGTCGCATTAAGCAGGAATGCATAATGCGACAGCTTTTTTTTGTATTAAGTTTGCAGGAGAGGCAAATAATGGCGGTCTGCGACTGCGGCCTGCGGGCTCGCCACGTGCG
>NZ_JBBMEU010000125.1:0-1992 GCF_040096415.1 Megasphaera intestinihominis | reverse complement strand
TCTCTTTTTTTAGCTAAACGTAAAAAAGGTACACGAAACAGACCGGCCATCCAGTCGGCAAAAAACGTGTGCCTTTGCTATGTATATGGTTATTCAAGCACTCTTTTTCACTTTTTTTAAGGAATAAAGGTATGTCCCGAAATTGCCGGATTGCAGCTTGTGATGTAAGGTCAAGACATTGTGGGCCATTGCCAGTATGATGCTGGTTGCCAGGGCGTTCTCCGTTCCATGGCTCAAAAAACGCCGGAACGACAGATTCGCCTTGATGTCGGAAAAAGCGCCTTCAGACTGGATGGAACGGTTCATTCGAAGCATCTTCCCTGTAGGAGAACTGATGTGAGCTTCCATTTCGGCCCGTTGGGCTTGGAACCTTTTAGAAAGTTCTAATTGCTTCGTCCTTTTTTCCAACGGCTTCTTGCTGCGATTGCCATGAATGCATCCTTTCTTATAGGGACAGTCCGAACAATCCTCACAGACATAATGGCTTTTGCGTATTTTAAATCCCGTGCTGGTTGTTTCGGTCTTTTTCCCAACACAGGTCAGCTTACGGTGATTGTGGCAATAAAAGACATCATTTTTCGCATCATAGTCCATATTCTGGAATTTGCCAATATCTTTTTTGAAACGGCGTTTTTTCCGCTGCTCATGGTCGGACGGTTTGATGTAAGCATCATACCCCTGTTCGGCGAGCTTCGTGTAATTTTCTTCGCTTTCATAGCCGGAATCTGCAATGATACGGGTATACTGGAAAGGGAAATGCTTGCGAAAATCTTCGAGGAAAGGCAGCAGGGTGGTACAATCTGAAGTCTGCGGTCCGACAGTGACCCAGGTAACGAATCCAGCGTCCACGCTATATTGTACATTATATGCAGGCTTGACCTGGCCGTTTTTCATGGCGTCTTCTTTCAGATGCATGAAGGTGGCATCGATATCGGTCTTGGCATAGCTGTTCCGGTCCCCGCAGTAATGAAGCTGGACGGCGTACTCTTTTGTCTTATGCAGGAAATCCTTGGCTTTTTCAATGGCCTTTTGCAATGGCGTCTTACGATGGCCTTTGCCATGGACGAAAACGATGTGTCCTTCTCGTTGAAGCCGTTTTAATTTCCCCAACAGCCGCCGTAAATGGTACCGATGGACAGCGTGTGTATGGAGCACTTGGATGCCAAAGAGTTCCTGGGTCTTAAGAATAAAGCCCGGAATTTTTGCTAATACTTTGGCCTGCCGTTTCGTGACACTCTTCTTCCAGACAAAAGTGTATTTATTGGCAACAGATTCGATTTTTGTCCCATCGATGAACAAATTCTTCAGCGATAAGGCCCCGGCCTGAGCCAAGACGGCATCCATGTCGGCAAACAAGGTCCGGCTGCATGCCGCCATATGATGAGAACGGAAACGGGCGATAGTCGCATGATCGGGAACGGGTTTCCCTTCCAGCAGATATTGGAAATTCAAATCTCTCCGGCAAGCCGATTCAATACGACGGGAACTGAAAATCTGGTTCATGCTGGCATAAATAACGATGGCCAGTAACTGGCGTGGTGAAGCCTGATTTTTCTCGATACGAGAATACGTCTGGTACAGCGGTGATAAATCCATCCTTTCTATGAGCAGCTTCACTAACCGCACGGGATCGTCATCCGGAATCTGAAATGAAATATTCAAGGGAAGTGATAGTTGATAAGGCGCTTCCCATATTGTATAATTGACATGCGTATTTAGTGTCGTCATAACTCTATTTTACGCGCAATCCCGGGCTTTTTACAGTCCGGGATTTGTTTTTTTCAGATTTTTTTGTTCAGCCCTAATGGATACGGCTGCCTGGCCCCTGGCGGGTGACATTGCGGGAACGACCTCGGTCCGGCGCGGTCCGGGTAGGCCGTGCCGGATGCCGTGCGTGCTATTTGCGTCCGGCGTGCTGCTTTGTTTGAGCGCAGCGAGTTTCAGCACGCCAGCAAATGGCACTCTCGGCAAGAGGAGTGGAGCACGCGAACC
>NZ_JBBMEU010000124.1:0-1995 GCF_040096415.1 Megasphaera intestinihominis | reverse complement strand
ATAGATTTGAGTTTACGACCGTCCATGAGGAACGACGTCCCCGTATTGGTAACGCAGGCGGCCAGATTGTCCAGCCCTAAGTCGATAGCCAGGATACGTTCTGGCGAGGTTTTCACTGGTTCTGGGTCCTCTAGGTAACAATACTGAATCTTGAAATACCGTCCACCATACATGGGACAGATACGGATTTCCTGAATTGTCTTATCCTTCAGCCTGTCGGGAACAGGAATCCGAATCCGATGTCCATTATGGCGTTTCATATATTCACGGCTCATCGGCACTGTTAAGAAGCCATTCTTAATGGTAATAGCGTTCGTCGACAAGATGAGATTGAAGAGACCGCCTTTTTCACGATAGTGTGGCAGGCAGACAACCTTTGAACCATAGTCACCTGACTTGACTTTCTGCAAAAGCCCGAAAAAAGAACGAAAACTTCGGTCGGCCATCTTCAATATCTGCTGGGCGACACCGGCCTGTAACAAGCCATAGTTTTCATTTTCCTTGCAGATGGGGTAATTTTCTTCGTACCGCAAGAATTGCTGGGTATCGAAGTAATGCTGCCGAATCGTATAGACCGCTACATTGTACAGGTTATTGCTGTATTGGCACATTTCCCGGAGCATCGTATACTCTTGTTTCGACAAGCCACGGATGACATTCGATTGCGTCAAGTACATCTGGAATCCACCTCCTCTGTTATCTACCATTATACCGTAGACGTAGTGAAAAGGCTAAGATGGAAAATACATAGGGTGAATTTCGCAGGCATCGAACCTGCGAAATCCATCGCCATTCATCCCCTACCTAAGAGGAAGGAGTCTTCTGGCAAAACTGTGATAAAAGGCTCATCAACATACCAAGTCTCTCTTCGCCTTCTTTACGACCTTTGGCCTCTCCCTCTTTACGCCCCTCAGCTTTGCCTTCTTCAAAGGCATCGCGATGATCCGAGTTATAGTCGAGGATGGTGAGTTCGCGATTGATGTAAGCCAACCAGCGTTCCATTTTCGTCATGTCACGAATCCGCTTCTTCGGCAATAAAAAACAGCACTGTTGGACAGAGTTCTTATCACACTTTATTTTTTCAAAATACCCGTTGCTATAAGAGCTATAAACCCGAGTCCACTTAAGCCTGCAAATGTAATATTGCCCAAATATAGACTATAAAAAACCACCCCTAAGATAGCCATGCAAATAACAAACGCCATCCATTGGCCTCTTCGGTCCCGATTTATGGTGCCTTGAACTTCCAGTAATTCTTTTTGCCGTATATGTTCTGAATTCTCTTTAAACTCTTGTAATATTATTTTAGGAGCATCGGCATAAATATTTTTATATTTTTCCATCATTTCAGGCGGTGGAATAGGGCCTTGATACTGATATGCAGATTGATGTTGAAGCACTACTCCAGTCGCATTACGATTATTAGATTTATTTTTGATTTCGTTCCTTTTGGGTACAGATTGATTATTCAACTGGTTATTTTTCTTGTTCAATCCGGCTGCCCACCTCCTCAATAGTAGTCCATAGCGTTTTTCCTGTTTTAGCCCAACTTTCGTTAGTTATAGAAGCAGCATCATTGTGCGTATTTTTTGAATAATCAGTCTGTGGAAAAACAGTAAATGTCGAGAGGCCGCACATCAGCATCGCAAATAAAGCTTTCATTTTCATATTTAATTTTCTTGCCATATTGCCACCTCCTATTAGGATAAATAGAATAAATACAATAGCGGATTTCATGGGCAGTCAATTGATTTTTCAACAGATTCACCATTCCTTTCTTTATTATAGCATGAAACAGAACGAGTAGGATATATCCATACCTCCATGATACAACAGAAAAAGGACGGTTCTGGAAAACTTAATCGTTTTCTAATCATTTTTGAACCAAATCCAAAATATTTAAGGAATCGTTAATGTAGATTGGGGCCTATCGGTCCCGCCGGTCGCAGTTCGCAGGCCGCCGGTCGCCTCGGACTCAAATGCCGCTGCGCGGCA
>NZ_JBBMEU010000123.1:0-2041 GCF_040096415.1 Megasphaera intestinihominis | reverse complement strand
GCCGGGGATATGCGAGATACTTGTAAACTTGATTTGTGTGAGCGGGCGTCCCACGTGGACGCCCCTACAGAAAAAGGAGCTGTCGTATTACGACAGCTCCTTTTTTTCATATATTCCGTGCGACGAGTTTTTCGAGTGGTTCGTCTGGCCGCTGGAAGGGGATATCCGGTTTTTCTGCCAGGTAATCCAGGGCAAAGCCCAGGCAGGTGGCAGCGCCGTAGGTCAGGCCGTCTTCGTCGAGGTCGAATTCCGGCGTGTGGTGATTGGCACCGCATCCTTTTTCTTTGTTTTCGATGCCCGTAAAGGTCAGGACGCCGGGATAGAGGCGGGACGTGATGGCAAAAGTTTCCGAAGCCATCCAGGGTGTGCAGTCCGTCAGGGCGTCGGCGCCTATGTACTTTTCGACGGCTTTTTCGGCGATGGCCACGCAGACCGGGTTGTTCTGGACTTCAAAGAGCGGCTCCGGCATGTGCAGGATGTCGTAACGGCAGTCATAGGTCTGGCAGGCATTGGCCAGGATGCGCTTGAATTCTTCGTAGAAGCGCCTGCCTGCATGGTCGTAGCTGAAGAAGCGGCACGTACCGGCAAAGGTCAGGCTGTTGGGGATGACGTTGAGGACGTCGCCACTGTGCAGGCTGCCGATGGAGAAGGTCAGACATTCTTTCGGCGGGACGGCCCGCATCCGCAGGGCCTGCATGTTGCCGTAGAAGTCGTGGAAACAGTCGATAGGGCTTTCAGCCAGGTCCGGCCGGGAGCCGTGGCCGCCGTGGCCGTCGATGCGGATTTCAAAGCCGAAGCCGCCGGCCATGGGCGCGTCGTGGCAGACAGAGACTTTGCCTGCCGGGATGTCCCAGCGGACGTGGGTCGCATAGCAGGCGTCGATATGCCAGGGGCTTTCTGTTTCCAAATAGCGCAGGAGATATTCCAGAGGGCCCGATTCTTCTTCGCCCCGTTCAAACATCAAGACGACGGTTCCGTCCCACTGGTCTTTCCAGCGCTGGAGGCATTTTGCAGCCATGAGCTGCATGGCCATATGGCCGTCGTGACCGCAGGCGTGCATGACGCCGTGATTCTGAGAGCGGCAGACGCGCGGGCACGATAAATTCCGTTCGCCTTCTTCGATGGGCAGGGCATCGACGTCAGCCCGTAAGAGCAGCGTCTTGCCAGGGCCTTTGCCGTCAATCCAGGCGATGAGGCCGCCCTTGTCGACCAGGCGGTAAGAAATGCCATATTCCTCCAGCTTTTTGGCAATATAGGCCAGGGTCTGGTCTTCCTTTTTGGACAGTTCCGGATGTTCGTGGAAATGGCGGCGCAAGGCGACGAGTTCACCTTGTTCTTTGCGTACTTCTTCGAGAATATCGATCATCTTTGCTTCCCCCTCTGTGTTATTCTTCAATCCCTATGCGGGCGGCAAGGCCCCGGTCAAAGGGATGCTTGATTTTCTTGATTTCTGAGACGTAATCGGCCAAGTCCAGGAGGGCCGGACTGGGGTCGCGGCCAGTCAGGACGACTTCCGTATGGGCCGGTTTGTCCTTTAAGAAATCGAGGACCTGCTCTTCCGGGACGAGGCCCAGGGCGCAGGCGCCGACGAGTTCGTCGCAGACGGCCAGGTCGGGATGGTGCATTTCGCAGAAGTCCCGGACTTTTTGCAACAATGCCGTCTGGGCCTCACAGGTGGCCTGTTTTTCGGCGTCAGTCATCTGAAAGGTGAATTTCAGGATGGCTTTGCCCCGCAGGACCGTGACCTGCGGCAGGGCCTTGAGAGACTCCAGCTCGCCTGTCGGCCGGCCCTTGAGGAACTGGGCGAAAAGAATCTTGCCGCCCCGGCCGGCACAGCGCAGGACCAGGCCCAGCGAGGCCGTCGTCTTGCCCTTGCCGTCGCCGCAATATATATGTATTAAGCCTGTATCCATCATATCACCTCTCATTAACTGTTAGTCATTCACTATACTGTGGCGGGCGCCCCACGTGTGTTATGTGCAATAACATAGTTTACATAAATAGGGGTCTTCCCCCTACTGAAAAAAGTGATACTTTTAGG
>NZ_JBBMEU010000122.1:0-2149 GCF_040096415.1 Megasphaera intestinihominis | reverse complement strand
TCACTTAACACTATAAAGAAAAGTGGTTCCTTTTTCTATACCCACTTCTGAGTTTACACAAATGATTTTACACTATCTTTACGCCGCCTCTGTAGTTTTCAAAAAACTAGTTTACACAAACTATTTTACACTCCCGAGACTATTTGAAAATCATTAAAAAATATTATATCATAGGATTAAGATTAACACGAAAATCAATCATCGAATATATCGATAGATGCCTTCTTACAAATTCTTTTAATGTGGTTGCTACTTCAAACTAATCATATTTCTATAATATTCCCTCATTAATAAATATACACGAGTATTATTAATTCAAGGACGTGATGACATGAATATAAAATTATTTTCGTTTCTACTATTGTTGTTTTTTTATATAGCCTTCCCAGTTTATGCTGACAATGAAATATATGATTTAAAAAAAGGCTTTATCCAAATCAATGAGCAACGACTAAACTCAACATATACAATAAAAGCTTTTGTAAATAAAGAAACTTCAACTAATAAAGTATTTTCGCAAAACGTTTCAAAATCTATATTAGATTTAACATTTATTTATTACACTAATGACAACAAGCAATTTACTTCTGTACGGAAAATAATAAAAATTTTAGAGAATCGCAATGGAATATTTTACAAAGAGCTAAAAGAAATTGCATATTATACCAGCAAAGGAAACGTAGAAAGACTCCCTGAAAAAATATTTTCATCCTCAACCTATCAATGCGTAGATGACAATACCTTTTATGGCAACTCAATCCTCACTGCGTTAAAAAAATCCTACTAAAATAAAAAGGTGGCATTTTTCCCTCATGCCACCTCTTTATTTATTTCTTCCAAATTGAATACTTGCAAAATATCTACTTAAGATATTTTCGGCTCTCTTGATACTACAGTTGTCGAGGAGTTGCTGAACAATCTACTCGCGCGATATAGTAGAAGTCCTTTATCACTTTATTCTCTAGATTCCTTGAATTTAATATTTCTTTAAGGTAAAAGCCATGAACTCACAGTATCAATCACTTTTGAGTCATGGCTTTTACCTTCTACATTTACTCAGTTGGACAAACTATTTTTTTGCCAACAAAATTTTCATCCTCAGCAACCCCCTTTTGACATAATCCCCAACGGTGCTTTTCCTGAAATCGTATTTTTGAGCAATCTGCTTATACGAATAGCCATGGATGAAGTGCAAGCGGATGAATTCCTGCTGTAATTCGGGCAGCTGTTCCAAGGCCCAGTAGAGCTGCGTCCGTACTTCGTCTTCTAAATAGCAAAGTTCCGGACAGGCATCTTCAGAAACAAGGTCTTCCGGCAAATCAGTTAATGTATCGTTTTCCATAATCGTTTTTTCGACTCGCTGGTAGTAGCAGGTCCGGCTGTAAGACTCCCGACGCAAGTGATTGTGTACCGAAGCGACCATCATTTCGGTGACGGTTTCGGATTGGCTCAGATCATATTGATAGATACAGTCTATGGCTCCATGATAGGCCGTCGACAAGGCCTCATCGAAATTCTGATAAAACCGCTGGTATTTCTTGGCCTGATGGTGCAAATAGGGCTTGAAAGCCTTGATCAGTTCTTCTGCCGCTATTTTGTCGCCGCGCTGAGCAGCACGAACACAGTGGCGCATCTGAATAGTCATTACATCACGTCTCCTTACTACAGTTACATTAAAATTCGATTAAAACCTCTTTTCATTTTTTCTTTTTAAATTAAATTTTTTTAATGTTGCCTAAAATGGAAAATACCCTGGGCAGAAATCCTGCCCAAGGCATCTTCAGTATGCTACACTTATTCAAGTGTTTCAACCTTACGGGTTACAATCTGGCTCGACTTGAGTCCTGTCAAATTGCCGCCTTCCGTCGTAGCAAAGATTTTGCTGTCGACGATGGTCTGTGCAGCAGTATCGACAGTTGTCTTAGTCAAGTCCGCTTTCGGATTGGAAATAGAGTAGCTGACATTTTTGCTGGCTCCGTCCACAAATGTAAGCTGTAACGTTTTCGTTTCCGATTTGATGGCCATGGTAATTCCTCCTTTCTTTGGTATTGTGAGAAGAGCAACCTCTCCGGCCCTTCGGGCCACCTCCAGCTCAGCTCTCCGTTTTGGCAACCGCCCTGTGCTTCCCTGTGGTCAGCACCTGACGGGC
>NZ_JBBMEU010000121.1:0-2241 GCF_040096415.1 Megasphaera intestinihominis | reverse complement strand
TATCTTTGTTTACCCCAGTATGGGGCATAAAGTAGATTCATGCAATACCGATTTACACAAACTATTTTACACTCCCTCGTACTTTTCCCAGACCCCCGCCCTCCAATAAGGCAATTCAGTTCTTTTGAAAAAGGGATACACATAGCCTCCTCTAGCTGCTCATCATATAAAAAGGCTTGTTTTGATGACTTGATAAAAATTCCTTTAATATAGGCGTTAGGTGATTCTGGTTTATTTAATCGTATAGAAATATTTGGATCTGTAAAAGCAGCTTTCAGCATTTTAAAATTACACTTATCCCCTTTTATCCAAAAAAACAACCTGTTAATGGTATCAATTCCATGTGAATCTGAATCATAGACAAAAGCAATATCTTTTTTAGTGTATCGCGAAATCATTTGTCTAATCTCAACATCCTGGTCAACTTGTTTAATTCCCAAAAGATTCGTTACTTCTGACTCAAATAGTTTTTTCTTATATGCCATGGATAAAAAACTTTCATCAGTAAACATAGCCGACGTATTAGCGTGAGCAATATAACTAATACCTCCATTATCTAGCACAAATTTCATAACATCATAACTAGTTTGATAAGTTCCTAATTCTTCATTTATCAGCTTATCATCTAAATAATTTTTAAGTTGAGTTAACGAATCCTTATTAAATTTATCAAAAATAGCGACAACATGATTTTTATCAGCACAACTAATCTCAATTCCCAACATAATTTCCGGATATTTATGCTTCTGACATACTGCATTCATTCTATATAAATTATAGACAGCTTTTTCTAAAAGTTCAAATCCAGAAATCGTATTATGATCAGAAATAACAACCATTTCAATATCATTTATAATTAGATACGCAGCAATAATGTAATATGGTAAAGTTTCTATATCAAAATAATTTTGACTCCAGTATTTATGAATCTGTTCACGATTAAGAATCTGAGTTTGAGCAAAGATATCAAATAATTCTTCATTCGAAAAATCCTTCACATTCCGTTTATTGCCAGATAATTCCAACATTTTATAATCATGGGAAGCTGGTGTATGCAAATGAAATAAAACTTTATGAAAACTACCATATTTTTTAATAGCTTTTTCAAGTTGCTTATATCCTTCATCAATATACTTCTCCATCATATACCTCTGTTGCATGTCCATTTTTACAAATAACTTGATATTCTTATCAGTACCTGCCCTAATCAAAGTTAATTTTCCATAATCATTGTGATTCAAAAATTCGTAATCACGTGGCTCACTTTTTCATTGACATTTACACTCTCTTATTTTGTACTACTTCTTCATTTTTTTATACATTTTTTCTAAAATATATAAAATACCACCTTGAGCATATGCAGTACTAATTCTAGTTAATTGAAACGCCAAAAATTCAGGAAATCCTATATCTCTATACCTTTGATGATAATAATGAAAAATTTTAATATACTCTTTAGTTTCTTTAGACAGCCAAGATCCTGTAAAATGATGTATTGTAAACGTGTTATCTGTTACTTTTTCCTCACCAGTATTCATATCCTTAGCACAAAGATAATCAAAAGGCAACAAAACCATATTATTCCCGAAAATTTTCTTTTCTCCATCAAATACCAGACCATATTTTTGACTAGTTAAATGGGTAATGACTTCGACATTTGTAGTCAAATCAAAACTACCGTCTTTCTTTAAAAAATGGCGATTATCATAATACCGTAACAACATACCAATCCATTCATTATCCCGACAGGCACCCATAGTACCTGTCGGGATATGGGTCTGCGACTCATATCCCGATACCGCATTGTAGGCGCGGAGCGGATTTAGGGATTTGACCACTTCCACGTCGGTGTCCATGTAAAAGCCCCCTTCTTCATAGAGAGCTTTTAGCCGGACATAGTCAGTGACAAAAGCCCATTTCTTGGCTTCATAAGCTTCTTTACAATATGCATTTTCATTAACATTAAAATTTGATTCATTCCACTCTTTTATTTTGTAATCTGGGCAAAATTTACGCCAGGATTCAATATAAGTTTTCACATCATCTGGTATGGGGGTGCCTCCAAACCAACAATAATGGATAATCTTAGGTATCATAACAAGTTCTCCTGTAAAACATTCTTTAGTTTTCTAATTTTATTCATTGCATATAGTACTCTTAGACCGGGAGTGTAAAATAGTTTGTGTAAATCGGTATTGCATGAATCTACTTTATGCCCCATACTGGGGTAAACAAAGATAA
>NZ_JBBMEU010000120.1:0-2386 GCF_040096415.1 Megasphaera intestinihominis | reverse complement strand
TGTAGGGGGCGCCACGTGGGCGACCCGCTAGAGATTTGGCAATGCATTCCCTGAACTTGAGACTCGCTAATGTTCTGGGACGGGCTTGCCACGTGCAAGCCCCTACTATAGAGGTGATGTACAAAGATTTCTATAACAATGTCTTTACGGCTTCGGCGATTTTTTTGGCGATGTACGGGTTATTCATGGTGTAGACGTGGATGCCGTCTACGCCGTTGGCCAGGAGGTCGGCAATCTGGTCGACAGCATAGGCGATGCCGATGTCGCGCATGGATTCGGGAGTGTCACCGTATTTTGCAATGGCCCGCTGGAATTTGATGGGGAGCGTGGCGCCGCACATGGTGACCATGCGTTCGATTTGAGCTTTATTGGTGACGGGCATGATGCCGGCTTCGATGGGGACGTTGATGCCGGCGATTTCACAGCGTTCGAGGAAGCGGTAGAAAAGGGCGTTGTCGAAGAATAGCTGAGAAATGAGCTCGCTGGCACCGGCGTCGACTTTGGTCTTCAAGTTGCGGATGTCGGCAGCCAGGGTCTTGGCTTCGGTATGGCCTTCGGGATAGCAGGCGCCGATGACGTTGAAGTCCGGTTCCTTTTCTTTGATGAAGGCTACGAGGTCGCTGGCATGTTCAAAGACGTGAGCCCGTTCGCGGCCCGGTACTTCGTCGCCGCGCAGGGCCAGGATGTTTTCGATGCCCGCTTCTTTCAATTCTTTCAGGTTCTGCATGGCTGCTTCTTCCGTGAGGTAGATGCAGGGCATATGGGCCGCCGTTTCGCAGCCTAACTGCTTGATGTACGTAGCGACTTCGACGGTACGGTTACCGCCCGTGCCGCCGGCGCCGCAGGTGACGCTGATGAAGTCAGGATGGAGCTGGCTCAGCTCGTCCAGGGTCGGATAGACCGTTTCGACGGGAATGTCCCGTTTCGGTGGAAAGACTTCAAAAGAAAAGACCGTTTTTTTGGCAAAAAGCTCATTCGTATGCATGTATATGAATTCCCCCTCAATATCAAACGTCAAACATCCAACTTTTATTAGAAGCTCGGCAGGATTGCGCCCTGGTATTTGTCTTCAATGAATTTCTTGACTTCCGGAGACTGGAGGGCTTTGACGAGTTTCTGGATTTCCGGACGGTTTTCATCGCCTTCACGGATGACGAGGACATTGGCGTACGGCGAATCTTTCGGTTCCAGGAAGAGGGCGTCTTTCAGCGGATTAAGGCCGGCTTCCATAGCGAAGTTGGTGTTGATCAGAGCGATGTCCACGTCATCGATGGAACGGGGAATCTGAGCGGCTTCGAGTTCGACGAACTGGAGGTGCTTATCGTTCTTTTCGACGTCCTGTACGGTCGAGGTAATGTTACCGCCGTCTTTCAGGCCGATGAGGCCGGCGCTCTGCAAGATGAGGAGGGCGCGGCCGCCGTTGGTCGGGTCATTGGGGATGGCGACTTTCGCACCGTCCGGCAGGTCTTTCAAGTCCTTGATCTTATGGGAATAAATGCCCATCGGTTCGACGTGGATCTTGGCGATGGCTTTCAGTTTCGTGCCGTGTTCGCTGTTGAATTTATCGAGGTACGGCGAATGCTGGAAGAAGTTGGCGTCCAGTTCTTTGTCGTTCAGGGCCAGGTTCGGTTTGACGTAATCCGTGAATTCGACGACTTTCAAGTCGACGCCTTCCTTGGCCAGGAGCGGCTTGATTTCGTTGAGGATTTCGCCGTGCGGTACGGGCGTAGCGCCGACGGTGACCGTCGTGTTCTTGGAAGACGAGCCGCTGGAAGCGGAATCACTGCCGCAGCCGGCAGCCAGGAAAGCGACGGCCAGCAGGGCCGAAGCGGCGAGAAGCGAGAGTTTCTTGAGATTTTTCATGAAGATTCCTCCTAACAAAATATAGAATAATATAGACTATCCTGTTCCGTCATTTTATCCATAAAAAAGACCTCTTTCCGAAAGAGAAAGAGGTTGATTGCTGATTCTTTATCTCTCGGAATAATCCGCAGGAATTAGCACCGTCATCGTCGGTTGCCGGGTTTCATAGGGCCAGTCCCTCCACCACTCTGGATAAATGTCGTCTAAAGTTGTCTTGATTCTTAGTTTATCATGGATAGGCGATTTGTCAAGAGGCCAGGAAGGCCATTGACAAAACTATACTGAAAGCGTATCATTTAGGCACAATCTTAAGAGGGGGTATCATTGATGATTCAATGGAAAGTTCCGGCAGCAGCGACAAGGAAATCAAGATCGGGGCCACAGCCGGTCCGCATGCCGAAGTCGTCGAAGCCGTAGCCAAGGAAGCGGAAAAGCAGGGGATTCACAGTGAACGTACTCCCGCCTATAGAGGCGGGAGCTTCCTGCTTCAACGAGAACAGCGCCACTGACTCCAAAGAGTTGC
>NZ_JBBMEU010000119.1:0-2388 GCF_040096415.1 Megasphaera intestinihominis | reverse complement strand
ACGACAGGATGTCTCAGCTTATGCAGCAATACGATGTTGCTTATTGAATCGATTTACACAAAACTCTTGACACACCCCTTAGACCTGGCAATCCAAACGTTAGAGCATGAGCGGCCATTTTATTTTGCCACGTAGCTCGAGGATCTTGCAAAATTTCGGTCCGATCATTTTGTAGAATATACAACACATTTTTGTATTCCTTTCGATATGTAATTTTAAAATTCTTATTCAGCAGCAATACTATGGAACGCAAATTACAAAAGCGTTTATTAATTGCAGCTCTTTGAATTATTTGATTTTTTTCACATCCAACAACTAGTTGATTTGAAGCATCAATCCAATCAAGGAACATTTTGTTGTCCCTGTCTCTCATAATGCTCCCTGATCTTTGCAAATAGTAATATAAAGGAGCATAAACAAAAGTGATATTCTTACTTGCAAGGAAAAATTTATATGTAGTCAATAAATCTTCTAACCGTTTACCCTTTGGAAAGGGAATAGATTCAGCCATATGTCGTGGTAAAAGGATCCCAGAGGCTGATACATCATGAAACTTTTGATATAATATTATACTTAGAGCATTTATTGCAGTATAACTCTTAATTTCTATTGAATCCTTGTGAATTATATCAGGCTTAAAACTCTCTTTATGAATAACCTTGAGATCTACTACAGAAAAATCTGCTTTCGTTTTTTGAATCCCTTTCACTAACATTTCTAGATATAATGGATGAACATAGTCATCACTATCAACAAAAGTCACATATTTTCCTCTTGCTTTTTTTACGCCTGCATTCCGAGCATCTGAAAGTCCACCGTTCTTTTTGTGAACAACGTGTATATTTTCATATTTTTCTGCATATTTGTTACATAAATTAGGACAATTATCTGGAGATCCATCATCAACCAGAATTAATTCAAAATCTTTATATGTTTGCTGAATAATACTTTTTACGCAGGTATCAAGATACTTTTCTACTTTATAAACAGGCACAATAATACTAATAAAGGGATCTATCATGTTTTAACTTTATCTCCTTGTTTTTTATTCAAATAACTAAAACCAGCTAGAAAAAAGCTTAACATTACTGGTCGTGATGTAAATTCGCTTAATGAATTTGACATTATCATCATGCCAATTAAGGCAATTCCAAAATATGGATCTTTTTTAATAGCATTTCTGAAGCTTTGCAATATAAATAAAATCAATAAAGTTAATCCAATTATTCCTTGACAAAAAAGTGCTTCAAAAAAAAGATTGTGAGCGACATGGTTACTACTATAAACTTCTGTTGCCCTTTCTCCAAATCCAATAATAATATTAACCGGATATAGTTCCATTGCGTTAATTAACTCATTCCAAAGGACAGATCTGCCCCCTAATTCAGCCGTATTTCCAGATTCAAACCTACTAATAACGGACTCTGGCATACTATAAAATGCTAATCCCATTAAAATAATTCCTATAATAAAAATACTAAAGGCCACACCAGGATTATGTTTTATTGTATTCTTTATGGCATAAATAAATGAAACAATAACACAAAAAATAATGCTGACAACTCCAGCTCGTGAACCACATAAAAATGCCAAGATTATACAAATAAAGATAAAGCTAAAATATAACGGCTTCAATGCATTGTGGGAACAAGTAAAGAATCGATCAACGGCTATGCAGACAGGAATAATTAACCAAGAACTTAATGAATTAGGATCAACAGGTGCTGCACTTTCAATCCAAAGCCTTCCATCAGCTTCAATATGCCCCCAAATAGCTGTTACAACAATTAATCCCAACAGTTGAAATATGAACGCATTTTTTAAGATTTCAATATCTTTTTGAGTATAATCAAATTGTAATTGTAGAATCAACGTAAACACTACTGCCGTTTTTACCAATATAAATTTCTCGATTCCAACTGTTGGAGTCCATAATCCAGAA
The DNA here is from genome assembly GCF_040096415.1 of Megasphaera intestinihominis. Taxonomy (NCBI): domain Bacteria; kingdom Bacillati; phylum Bacillota; class Negativicutes; order Veillonellales; family Veillonellaceae; genus Megasphaera; species Megasphaera intestinihominis. Next base: position 446 of record NZ_JBBMEU010000119.1, on the reverse strand, counting down.
TATAAACTATAAATCATATATAGTATCATTAAAACACTGTAATTCTTTATAATAGGCCATTTTTTTTGAAAGTAACACCATAATAACATTATTGCTATTACCGGGTAAAAAAATTGTTCACTTTTAAAAACAAGTTCACTTAATGAAATAAGTATAAGAAAAGCCGCTATTTTCCCGGGTAGCGTCGCTTTTTTCTGAGCTATCATCCTGTCCATAATAATTCACCTATAAGTTTCTATATATTATTTAATATATCGTCCAATGTATCAATTTTGCTTTTGGTAGTCAAGTGATAACGATAATACTCGTGACCAGCATTTCCATAGTATTGACAAAGTTCTTCATGCTCTGCAAAAAGTTCAATCCAATAGGGTGTGTCAAGAGTTTTGTGTAAATCGATTCAATAAGCAACATCGTATTGCTGCATAAGCTGAGACATCCTGTCG
>NZ_JBBMEU010000118.1:0-2538 GCF_040096415.1 Megasphaera intestinihominis | reverse complement strand
GTCCGTTCGGCCCGCGCTGATTTCGTCGACTACATGAAACGGGCCAGCGCCATCGTCTCCGAAGAAGCCGGCCTCACCAGCGAATCGGCTATCGTCGCCATCACCCTCGGCATCCCGACCGTCGTCGGCGCTGCCCATGCTGCCGATAACCTGGAAAACGGCGAAGTCGTCACCGTAGACGCCAGCCGCGGTACTATCTTCCGTGGCGAAGCCAACGCACGATAAACCATCGGGAGGGATAGTCATGAATCTGACCTTGTTAGGGACGGGGAACGCAACGGTGACCCATTGTTATAATACTTGTTTCGTCCTCCATGAAAGCGGTCAATATCTGCTCGTCGATGGCGGCGGCGGGAACGGACTCCTGTGTCAGCTGGAAAAGGCCCATTTGCGCTGGCAGGATATGCGGACGGTCTTCGTCACCCATAAACACATGGATCATCTTCTGGGCATCCTCTGGCTTATGCGCATGATGTGTCAGTCCTGGCGGCGCGGGACCTATGAGGGCGAAGCCGTTATCTACGGTCATGATGAAGTCATTTCCCTGCTGCGCACGATGGGAAAGGCTCTGCTGTCCTCGAAAGACAGTGCTTTCCTCGATGACCGCCTTCATCTTGTGACGGTGACCGATGGGGAGACGCGTCAGCTCATGGGTCATGACGTAATTTTTTTCGATATTCGTTCGACCAAGGCCAAACAATTCGGCTTTTCTTTAGAACTCGCCGACGGCAGACTGACCTGCTGTGGTGATGAGCCGTATCAGCCCTGGGAAGAAGCCTATGTCCGGGATAGTAAATGGCTCCTTCATGAAGCTTTCTGCCTCGATGCCGAAGCGGATATCTTCCATCCCTATGAGAAACACCATTCGACCGTCAAAGACGCCTGCCAAACGTCAGCCCGCCTGGGCGTACAGAATCTGATCCTCTACCATACTGAAGACAAGGACCTGGCCCATCGCCGCCAGCGTTACCATGCCGAAGGAAGCCGGTATTATCAGGGAAACCTGTATATCCCGGACGATTTGGACGTCATCGCTTTATAGTTTGTAGTACGGATTTGTAGGAGGCGCACGTGGGCAATCCGTTCGGGATTTGGATGGTTTTTCTAGCAAACTGGTCGGGGAATCGTACATATCCCGGAGCGGGCGCCCTACTTGGGCGCCCCTACAGAAAAGGGCTTATCGTCGGCGACAAGCCCTTTTCGTTGTACAATGTATCCGATTCTGTTAGAATAGACGTAAGGCCATGGCCTCGAAAGAATTTGGCAGCTTGGGAAAATGTTGCAGCAAAAATTAGCAGAAGTTGAAGAAGATCATTAAGGGATAGAGTAAGGAGACAGGGTAAAATGATACGTTTTAACAATGACTATAATCATGGCGCTCATGCCAGCGTCTTGCAGGCTTTGAATCAGACGAACGATACGCAGTACGGCGGCTATGGTGTCGATGACTGGTGTGACAAGGCAGAAAAGCTGATTTTGGAATTGGCCCAGTGCCCGCAAGGGAAGGTTTACTTTTTCCCGGGAGCGACGCAGGCCAATTTCGTCACCATTTCAGCCCTCCTTGGTTCCTGTGACAGCGTCATCTGTGCCGACACGGGCCATATCAACTGTCATGAATGTGCGTCCATTGAAAATACAGGCCACAAAATCGTCGCCCTGCCCCATCATGACGGCAAGATTACGGCGGACCAGATTGAAGGGGAAGTGCAGGCTTACTATAATTCCGGCGAAGCCGAATACCTGACGCGGCCGTCGCTGGTCTATATCTCTTTTACGACGGAATACGGCACGCTCTATACCAAGGCTGAACTGACGGCTATTTCGGAAGTCTGCCGCAAGTATCACATGTACCTCTTCGTCGATGGCGCCCGCATGGGTTATGGCCTGGGGGCTGACGGGAATGACCTGACCCTGGCTGATTTCGGCCGCCTGGCCGACGTCTTTTATATCGGCGGTACGAAATGCGGGGCCTTCTTTGGCGAAGCCCTCGTCTTGACCGACGCCGGGATAGACCGCCGCTTCAAAGCTCACATGAAACAGTTCGGCGCCGTCCTGGCCAAAGGCTGGATTTTAGGGCTCCAGTTCTATACCCTGCTCCACGACGGGACGTATTTTGCCATTACGAAACGGGCCGACGAATACGCCGTCCGTATCCGCCAGGCCTTCCGGCAGAAAGGGATAGAAGAACTCGTCGTCAGCCCGACGAACCAGCAGTTCATCATCCTTTCGAGAGCTCAGGCCCAGGCCTTGGAAAGCAAATACATCTTTGAAGCCATGGGACCTGTTGACGATGACCACGTCTGCGTCCGCGTCTGCACGTCATGGAGCACGAAAGCCGAAGAAGTCGACCAGCTCGTAGCCGATATTTTAAACCTGTAGGGGCTTGCACGTGGCAAGCCCGTCCCTGCATATGAGCTGTTTTCCAGCTCGGAGAGCGCGTCCCCAATACCCAAGCGGGTCGCCCACGTTGTTATGTGCAATAACATAGTTTACATAAATAGGGGTCTTCCCCCTACTGAAAAAAGTGATACTTTTAGG
>NZ_JBBMEU010000117.1:0-2604 GCF_040096415.1 Megasphaera intestinihominis | reverse complement strand
AGCCCCTACAATTCGGCCAATGTCCGTGTATTTTTTATGGCAGACTGCCAGCGTTATTCCCCATCGCCTACATGCGATACCGTAGGGGCCGTCCCAAAGCCTTTCTAGCCCGTCAAGTACCGACCATCGGGAGGGGCCAAGACCGTTTCCAGAACGAATAGCGGCGGCGGGCGGCCCGCTACGCGCTGAGGGCTTCCCAAAGCGTCGTTGTTAGTTTGAGTCTGTCGCGGCGTAGCCGCATCTGAGTCCGAAAAAAGCAGTGGCTCGTGGTTAGTGATTCGTGGTTCGTAAAGGCCTGCCATTACACCCGAATGGGCTGTAATCGAATCTCGCAGCGGGCCGCCAGCCACAGCTGTCCGTTTTGGCAGCCGTCCTGCACCTTCCGTCGGTCGGCACCTGACGGGCCAAAAAGGCTGCCCGGGCTGGCCCAACGCATACGGCCGCTGGCCGCGTATTTTTGATGAATTTTTGATGGCAGGCCGATGTGATAAAAAAAGCACCTGATTATTCAGACGTTGAAATGATGAACTTGTTTAAGCGGCCCCGCCTTCCGTGGAAGCTTATTGTACCAGTCTAAATGCATGATGACTTCCTGATCTGGGCATGAAAAAAAGCACCCACTTATGAGTGTTAAAAAGAATGTGATTTTTTCTGTTATCGTACTAGCTCATTCATAATCTGAAAGGCTTTTTGCCCAGAGACCCAGCTGTACTCATTATCTTTCTCAACAATAAAGCAAGGTAAACCGGTTGGCGGAACAATTCCGTTAATTGGTAGTATCACTGGTGAATACACAATATAATCCTTCCATGTTCCAATACGTTCCGCTGTATTATACCCTTTTTGTATAGCTATTTTTTTGCTTCGTTCATAGCAAATCACTTTCCTTTTGCAGTAGCAACGAGTACTTTTTTATTCGTTGCCAATGGCTTATCGTCAATCCTATAAAACCCAAAGTTACTAGGCTTACCATGGGCAAAATAATAGCCAACATCTAATATACCAGTCTGTGAATCAAGATACTTAATTATCCCGTTATCTTTTTGTGCAATGAAAACATGTGCGGAGTCTGTTTGCTTCCACACTATGTAAATTACGTAACGTGAGCCATCAGGAGCATTGTCTAATTCTTATTGTTTCTTCATTTACATTAAAAGTAAACATTCGAGCTGAGGCATCTGCATAAGCCTCGTTCGCTTCCGGTGCCGCGAAGCATTCACTCCCCAAAACAATATCTTTGGAGCCCATATTAGGCACTGCCTCAACATCAAACCCTCGTTGGTGTAATTCATAAATTTACACACACCTTTGACAATTAATTTGATATTCAGTTCCTTGTGAATACTTAGTGTTAGCGGCTTTTATGTCATCAGCTAAGGTGTGCTTACCTAAAATTAGTTTCCAATTATTAGGCACTTTTTGTAATTTGATTATATCATCTTCACGAGCAGTTTTCCATTTATCTAATGATAATGTTTGTAACAAAGATGTTCTCCCAGTCCTCATAGGTCATGTCAGCCGGCACATAATACGTCTTGCCATTGTCATTCCTGGCAATGCGCGTCCCTGTTTTTTTTTATCCGGCCCGTACAGGCCGCTGACAATGGGAGAGGACAGTTCGGATGAAGTGGCTGGGCCGTATGACTGATGTGATACAGAAAAGCGGCATCCACTCACAATGAAATGGACGCCGCTTTCTTATTTTTCTGGATGATTTTACATTTTTTCGATATAAAAGCAGTTCACATCCTAATTTTTTTTAACACATTGCTCAGCATCATCAGCGTAATCCCTTTATCATCCTGTCCGAGTAACATCGTTGTATACGGGCCTTCCCAAACATATAGCCCTTCAAACCGTCTGGGCGTACCATAACGGTGCGAAATGTGTCGAACCCGTTCTTCAAAACCGCCATTCATGAAAATCGTAATGCTTAACAGACGACCTTCATAGAAACAGGCCTTTGCCATGACAGGTCCCTGTAGATACATTTCACCGTGAGCATCGGGAATAAGCACCCAATACCTCGCCATACCATATGAATAACCAAGCAGTTTCATCCGATATTCCTGCTTAATCTGATTCAGCGGTTCACCCCAGTGCAAATCGCAGAATCCTCCTGGATCATAAGTCATATTCTGTTCGTGACTGGTGGCAGGAGAAGCAGCTTGTACGGTTGGCTGCATCAATCCTGATAGTATCAACCAAGTAAAGACCACAAATATTAAGAAAAAAGTTTTTCTAAAAATATTCATACCGTTTCATCTCTTTTATTATCTTACTTGGAATTGATTGTCCTAAAAAATCTGCCTCACAATAATCGCTCCGTGCTCCGTGATATCCTTATATTTTTTATTATATCATGAAACAGAGTGAATAGAATATAAACCGATATTCCCATAATACAAGAAATTCAAATACGGCTACAGACTCAAACTGACGACATCGCCATTTTCGTATCCATCGTAAAATCCTGTTATTATCCCCGAACGGGCTGTGGTCGAATATCTCTGGCGGGCTTCCCACGGGAAGCCCCTACAATTCGGCCAATGTCCGTGTATTTTTTATGGCAGACTGCCAGCGTTATTCCCCATCGCCTACATG
>NZ_JBBMEU010000116.1:0-2654 GCF_040096415.1 Megasphaera intestinihominis | reverse complement strand
ATCTTTGTTTACCCCAGTATGGGGCATAAAGTAGATTCATGCAATACCGATTTACACAAACTATTTTACACTCCCATAATCTGCTCAGCCAATTTACTTAACGTAGAATTTACAAGCTTATCCCAAAAGTGAAAACCACCGTTAGCTAATTTTTCTTTAATTTCCGGTAATTTTTCTACTAATTCATCTAATTCAAAGGTTCCATTAACAATAATTTGCTTTCCAAGACGACTTCCTTCATAATCCTGATCAGCCTGACAAAAATCTTTAATACTTTGAATGAGCGACTGCCATCTTTCCTGATAACCACCACCTACAATGCTGTCTTCTACAACAGAAAACTGCCAAGACACCATAGGTTGATAAGATTCAGCCACATTAAGAGCTTTCTGAATTATATTTTCATCAGGATTTATAAATAGTAGTTTATTATTATACAGTAATTGATTTTCTGCAAAATTTTCTTGAATATCTTCTATATTAATCGAAGTAATAGATTGCTTTTTTTGTTTATACTGATCAATATTATTTAACAGGTATTGAAATTGTTTCGGAACCATCAATTTAGAATAATCTGGCAACGGAAGAGATAACTCACATTCTTCTTGATAAGAAAGCTCACCATTGCTGGCATATAATTTTTGAAATTCTTCCTGCGTCAAAGGAAGTCCTTCTTTTTGTTTTACAGGACCAGGAATCACACGCATCTGTTCCTTGTTTTCAGCAATGAGTTTGGCAATTTCAATAATAGAATAGCTCTGTCCACCATATACAATGTTTTGATTTTCTTTATTACGAATATTAAATATAGTTTTCCTCTCTTCATCAAGATTTTTTATAAGTTCATCCCTTCGCTTTTTTTCTTCAGCAATATCATTTAACAAATCCTGAATATTTACTACATTTACTTTTGCGCTAATAGAAGAAATAATATCATTCATTTCACTTTGATTGCCATCAAAAACAGGTACACACAAAGGACGAATTTCTTCATCTAATTTATCTCGCAAAACACTTAATGCTTTAATTTTTTCACTAGTAACTAAAACAGTTTTCCCCTGTGCCAAAAAATGACCAATCAAGTTTGCGATGGTATGTGTTTTACCAGTTCCCGGAGGGCCTTGCACTTCAACAGCATTATTCTGCTCTATATCTTGCGCAATACGAAGTTGCGCCTTATTAGCCGGTTTTGTCATAAAAATTTCAGGTGCTTCACCACTAGCAGCAGCTAAGCGTTTTTCAAGAGTTTCTACTTTTTCATGTATATCGGATACTTTATTTTTCGGGTGAAGCAAATCAACCAAATGTGGCGGAATTTCCAATCCATTTTGAATAGCGTCCATAGATTTATCCAAATATTCAATAATGCCAGAATTTTTATTCCGTAAAATAATCATTGGTGAATAAGTAACAATAAATCGCTGAGTCATTTCTTCACCGTGTGTTAAAAATTCTCCATTAGGAGTTAAATAATGAATGACTCTTTTCAAAAATTCAGCAGTACCTTCTTCTTGATTTAAATGAATTTCTGTATTTTCTAAATCAGTAGAAATTTCCCCTAAATGTAACATTTTTGCATCGCTTATATTTTTAAAAAATGAGCTTTCAAATTTAATTTCTTCATCCGTATCAAACAAAGAAATAATATTGTTCTCTATGTTTTCATAAGCAATGCGTATTCTTTTCGTAAACAAAGGATGACAAATATTTTTATCAGACGAGTCAACAAATAAGCCAAACGCATACAAAAGTTCGCTTTCATCTGCTTGGCCTTGAAAATCATTATGTAATGTATAAAAAGATTTAAAAACATTATCAATCTTATTTAACCGAACTCGTTCTGCTACCCAATTTTTTCGTTTATTTTCCCAACAATGAAATGAAGCTATTCGTTCTGGAACATCACTAAATTTTTCACCTGTTTCTTCATTAACATTTTGTATCTTTATTTCTACCCGATAATCCATCCAATCCTTCATTAACCACGGAGAAATTGATGGGGTAGGTTCTGGACAGAGAGGAAGCTGCATCGGTTTCTGTACAGATAATATTCTTCCTTTTTCGTCATCACAGAAAATTTTTATGTATTCATGTTTTTCGTCTAATGATAACAAAGTCGATATCAATCTACATCTATCATATTTTTTACAGTCAGAAACAATATTTTCGCTTTTCAAATAAAATTCTTTAATAGTTTTAAACAACAAATCAACTAAGCTTCGATCACTAATTTGTTTTTCCATGATGTATCCCTCTCTGATTTATAAGCCTATGCAATCTAAATATCGTAACATAATACTTAAAACATATTATACATTATAAAGTATAAAAACCTCAAGCAAAGATACACCAATGCCAAAGGAAGACCTCCTCATCCACCTTTATCAAGAGCTCCAGCATTCCTCCGTTTCGGCAACGGCCCTGCACTTTCCATCGGCCAGCACCTGACGGGGCAAAAATATTCTTCCCATAATAGCTCACAAACCAATAGTTTATCGCCTACGAGATTCTCACAGCGAGACGCCAGCCACTGCTGTCCGTTTTGGCAACTGTCCTGAGCTTTCCGTTGGTCGGCACCTGACGGGCCAAAAAGGCTCTGGACGTCTCCTACGCACAAGGCCATGGGCCGTGTATTTTTTTGCGGTCCGCAGGAC
>NZ_JBBMEU010000115.1:0-2746 GCF_040096415.1 Megasphaera intestinihominis | reverse complement strand
ATGTGTTTTAGCAGATTCATTATACTTCAAAGTGTGGTTACGCGATATTTATTTGTTCAAAAAGTTGTAAACTGCTGAAATTATAAGAATTATGAAGTATTAGGAAATTGCTTGGATTCAACAAGAATGATTGAAGAAAGTGAAATTGTACCTATTGAAGAAAATAATGTTTATAGATGTGCATACTTGCTTCGTATTAGTGAAGAGAGAAGAAAAGACTTAATTAGATTGTTAGAATTTGGGGAATTTTTAAAAGAAAATAAAATAGAAAATATTATTGTCAATATATATGGAGACGGAGAACTAGTTGGTTGGCTAATTGATGAAATATATAGTAGAGATTTAGACGATTGTTTATATTATCAAGGAAAAACTAATGATATCAAAGCAACATTTAAAATTAATGACTTAGCTATAGATTTTTCGTATTCACAATCTTTTGGAATGCCTTATATTGAGGGGATTTTGAATGGTAAAATGGTGTATTGTTTTGAGAATGAAGGTTCGAAAGAAGTATTGAGTAGAATTCCATTATGTATAGTCCATAATTTTGATGAATTAGTAGAGAGAATTGAAAATAGCAATCAGATAACTGTTAAACAGTTACAAGATAATTATGATATGATTCAGGCGCGTTATTCAAGAAAAAAAGTAACAGAAAAATTTTTGGAATTTTTGGGGAGGTGTTAAGGAATGATGATTGGGAAAACACATGAAATTAATTTTTATATACAAAAAAATAAATTTTTATTTGAGGAATTAGTTAAGAGAGATTTCAAAAAAAAGTATAAAAGAACCATTTTGGGCATGTTTTGGAGTGTTTTATCTCCCTTGATGATGTTGGGAGTAATGGCGTTTATTTTTGGACAATTTTTTGGTAGAGGCACTTCACACTATATTGTTTATTTGTTTACTGGGCAAGTCGTATTTAATTATTATGTTGAATCTACAAATGAAGGAATGGGGGCGTTAGCTAATAATGCTGCCATTTTTAAGAAAATTAATGTACCTAAATATTTATTTCTATTTTCTAAAAATATTTCAGCGTTAATCAATTTTGCAATTATATTAGGTATTTATTTTCTTTTTGTACTCGGTGATGGAATCACAATTCATATTAATTTTTTATGTCTTGTATATCCTCTTTTATGCTTGATTTTTATGAATTTAGGGATTGGATTGATTTTGTCAGCACTTTTTGTGTTTTTTAAAGATATTCAATACCTTTATCGATTATTTACACAAGTTGTTATGTATGGGTCTGCTATTTTTTATAATATAGATACAATGTCACCAGCAGTGCAAAGTGTTTTTTATTTTAACCCCGTTTTTGATTGTATTCATTATATGCGATGTATTGTTATTGACGGATACATACCAGATTTAAGAATGCATTGTATTTTAGCCGCTTATGCCGTAAGTTTGTTTGCTCTTGGTATATACATTTATAAGAAATATAACTATAGATTTTTGTACTATATTTGAAAGGTGAAATCATATGACTGTTCTAAGAGTGGAGAATGTTTCGATTAAATATATGGTAGGTGATTTTAAGAGTATAGGATTTAAAGAATATGTTTTACGCAGACTAAAAGGAAATTATGATACTAAAGAATTTTGGGCTAATAAACATATAAGTTTCACTTTAAATAAAGGTGATATGTTGGGAATTATCGGTAGTAATGGAGCTGGTAAGTCCACGTTACTAAAAGCTATTTCTGGTATTATGGTACCTAGCACGGGAAAGATTGAAAAGCGAGGTAAACTTGTTGCTTTATTAGAATTAGGAAGCGGATTTGATGGAGATTTGACGGTTAAAGAAAACACATATTTACGCGGAGCTATGTTAGGCTATACTAGACCATTTATGAATAGTAAATACAATGACATAATTGAATTTGCTGAACTAAAAGATTTTCAAGATCGGCCATTTAAATTTTTGTCTTCAGGGATGAAATCAAGATTAGCTTTTTCAATAGCTTCGCTGATTAATCCGGACATTTTAATTTTAGATGAAGTGTTGTCTGTAGGTGATGGTGCATTTAGGAAAAAAAGTGAAAAAAAGATGAAGGATATTATTAGCGGTGGCGCCACTACTATTTTGGTATCTCATTCCTTAAATCAAGTAAAGTCTATGTGCAATAAAATATTATGGTTAGAAAAAGGCAAAATGGTTCAGTTTGGGGATAATGTACAAAATATTTGTTCTGAGTATGAAAAATTTCTTGATAGAAAGGCAAAATGATTATGGAAACAAATTTTAATAAAAAGAAATCTTTCGTTATCTTAATGCTTATAGTATTTATTATAGGAGGGATTACTGGCTTTTGTGTTCATAAAAACTATAAAAAAATAAATTATTTTTCTCGTCGCGATGAAATTCAACTATTAACACCTTATCAAGGATATGGAGCTTGTCATCCTAAAGTTGTTTATATTCCTAATGGATTAAGTGGATATAAGTATTGGATGGCATTTACACCCTATCCAAAGCATAATGCCAGATTTGAGAATCCTTGTATTGCAGTTAGTAATGACTTGGTTCATTGGAAAAGTCATCCGAAATCAAATAATACTATATTGGACGATAACTCGTTTGAAAAAAATCGTAAGTTGTATAATTCAGATACGCATTTATTGTATAATTCTGATAGTCAAAAGTTAGAATGTGGGTGTGTCAAGAGTTTTGTGTAAATCGATTCAATAAGCAACATCGTATTGCTGCATAAGCTGAGACATCCTGTCG
>NZ_JBBMEU010000114.1:0-2823 GCF_040096415.1 Megasphaera intestinihominis | reverse complement strand
GAAACCTTCCATGAAATGAAGTTGATCGTCGACCTCATGTACGAAGGCGGCATGGCTAAGATGCGTAAATCCATCAGCGACACGGCAGAATACGGCGACTACACAGCCGGCCCGCGCGTCATCACGCAGGATTCCAAGAAAGCCATGAAAGCTGTCCTCGACGACATCCAGACCGGTGCTTTCGCTAAAGATTGGCTCCTCGAAAACAAAGCCGGCGGCCGCGCTCACTTCCTCGCTATGCGCCGTCAGCACGCTGAACATCCGATTGAAAAAGTCGGCGCTAAACTCCGCGACATGATGCCGTGGCTCCACAACAACGACCAGAACGACTAAGTAAGATCCGTTCATCGCAGGCCGTTCGTCGTTCATCGAAAAGGACGATGAATGGCCGCTTCGATGAACGAACTACGACAAACGATGAACGATATTAAGAGGTGAATGATGATAAAAATGACAGGTGCAAGGGCAGTGCTGGAATGTTTGAAACGGGAAGGCGTCGACGTCGTCTTCGGCTATCCCGGAGGGGCCATCCTGCCACTATACGAAGAAATGTATAAAGACAACTTCCGGCACATCCTTACCGGTCATGAACAAGGAGCGGTCCACGCTGCAGACGGCTACGCCCGCGTTACCGGCCGGCCCGGCGTCTGCATCGCCACGTCCGGACCAGGGGTATGCAACATGGTTACGGGCATTGCTACGGCCAACATGGACTCTATCCCCATGGTCATCATCAGCGGACAGGTCCCGACGGGCCTCATCGGCCGCGATTCCTTCCAGGAAGCCGATATTTCCGGCATTACGTCGCCCATTACCAAGCACAACTACCTGGTAAAGAACGCCGCTTCTATCCCGCGCGTCCTGAAAGAAGCCTTTTACATCGCATCGACAGGCCGGCCCGGTCCAGTCCTGATCGATATTGCCAAAGACGCCCTGGAAGCGGAAATCTATTTCCAATATCCCGATAAAGTCCATCTGCCGGGCTACGTCGTCGAAACAACTGGACAAGCTTATGACATCGACCGGGCTGTCGCCATGATCCAGCACAGCCAGAAACCGGTCTTCCTCGTCGGCGGCGGTGTCATCCTGTCGGAAACGACGAAGTATCTCGAAGACATCGTCAATACGACGAAGATTCCCGTCGTCACGACACTCATGGGCAAAGGAGCCATCCCCGATTCTCACGAACTCCATCTCGGTATGGGCGGGATGCACGGCTCTTATGCATCGAACAAAGCCATCTCAGGCTGCGATCTGCTCATCGCCTTAGGGGCCCGTTTCGACGAACGCCTGACCAGCCGAGCCGATACGTTTGCTCCCAATGCACAGATCATCCATTTTGAAATCGATGATGTCGAAATCGACAAGATCATCGACATCGACTTAGGCATCAAAGGGGACCTGCGTTGGTCCCTGCCCATTTTCGCCAAGAAGCTGAAAGAAGGCGCCTTCGATTATGGAGCCGCCTTTGCCGATTGGCGTCATGAGGTCCTGGCCATGAAGAAAAGCCACCCCTTCGCGACGCCGCCGCGTCCAGGCTGCATTTCACCCCAGTCAATCTTCGCCGCCGTCCGGGACATCACCCGGGACGACGATACCGTAGCCATTACCGACGTCGGTCAGCATCAGATGTGGGCAGCTCAATTCTTCACGACGGATGAGCCGAAACACTTCATTTCTTCCGGTGGTCTGGGCACGATGGGCTTCGGCCTGCCGGCTGCCCTCGGTGCCAAAGTGGCCTGTCCCGAAAAAACAGTCGTCGTCTTTTCCGGCGACGGCAGTATCCTCATGAACTGTCAGGAATTCGCGACCTTGTCGGAATACGGCATCGACGTGAAAGTCATCGTCTTGCACAACGATACGCTGGGAATGATCGTCCAGCTCCAGGATTTCTTCTATAACCACCATTATTCACAATGCACTTTGAATAAGCGCAAAAACCTGCCCATGCTGGCCGAATCGCTGGGCGTCAAAGGATACGCCATCGAAAAACAGGACGATTTAACCCCCGTCCTGAAAGAGGCCTTTGCCCATAAAGGGCCGGCCCTGGTCGATATCCGCATCTCGCCGGAAGAACGGGTATACCCGACAGTTCCCGGCGGCAAAGCATTGAGTGACATGATTTTAGGAGGTGACGCCTGATGAGAAAACAGCATCTGGCTATTTTGTCCGATAATAAACCGGGCGTATTGACACATATTGCTGGCCTGATCAGCCGCAAGGCCATCAACATCGAATCGTTGACCGTCGGTTATACGGAAGAACCAGATGTGTCGCGCTTCAATATCGTCATCAGCATCGAAGACGATAAAGAATTGAAGCAGACCATCAGCCAGCTGGCCAAGCTCATCGACGTCATCAAGATCATCAACCTCGATGAAGCGCCCTTCATCAGCTACGAACTGGCCATGATCAAGGTCCGCTACGACACGCCGCAAGTCCGCGACGAGCTGGCCAGCCTGGCCAACCTGTTCCACGCCAAAGTCGTCGATGTCAACTTGAACTCGCTCATCCTCCGCGTTACAGGACGCGAAGACCACGTCAATGCCCTCATCAAGGTATTGTCGCCATATGAAATATTAGAAATCGCCCGGACCGGGACCATTTCCCTCTCACGAGGACTCGTACCGGTCAAGGCGATGTAAAAAAGGAGCTGTCGCATCGCGACAGCTCCTTTTTTCTGTAGGGGCGCCCACGTGGGGCGCCCGTCCACGCAAATCGACCACGGGATTCTTACATATGCCCGGCGGGCTCGCCCTCTACAGTGGTCCGTTTCAGCAACCGTCCTGCCATTCCTTGTAGTCATGGCCTGACGGGCTGAAA
>NZ_JBBMEU010000113.1:0-2858 GCF_040096415.1 Megasphaera intestinihominis | reverse complement strand
TATCTTTGTTTACCCCAGTATGGGGCATAAAGTAGATTCATGCAATACCGATTTACACAAACTATTTTACACTCCCACGGTAAACGTCGCATTATCCCTTTTTAAGCATTTAGGACTTATCGAAGAAACACAGGAAGGAATACCCGTCATGCCAGAAGTCAAGAATATGGTGGGCAGTGAATCAGAATCAGCCGCACGAGTACGAAAGTATCGGAAGAAAAAGGCGTTACAAAGTAACGTAGATGTAACAAATAAGGCGTTACAAAGTAACGTAGAGATTAGAGATAAGAGTATAGAGTATAGAGATAAGAGTAAAGAGTATAGAGAGGAGAAAGTAGAAAGTAGAAAGAAAGAAACCGGAGCATCCGACGACGGTCTGAAAGGCGTCATCACTGCTTACAGAAAAAACATCTACCCCATGCCTGGGGAGATGGATCTAGAAAAGCTCAAAGCACTGGTCGACGATTTTGGCAGCGACACCGTCATAAAGGCCATTGACAGAGCCGTTACCCGTAATAAAAGAAGTTTGGCATATATCCACGGCATTCTGAAAAGCTGGCAGACTGGAGGCTATGACGATGAAAACACAGCCCGGACACAGCCAACGCCACACAACAGCAAGAAGGAAGCGATTGACGTCGTGAACCGCCTGATGGCAGAATACCAAGCCCAGGAACAGAAAGGAGAGACGAAAGATGACAACGGAAATATCGACCCTGCGAGCGATTGGTCTTTTGCAACTGGCGTACAAAAATGATCTCCCGGAGGAACGGCTGCGTTTCTACGTAGAGATGTTAAAAGACATCCCGCCGGCGGCCTTGTCGGCCGGGGTCAAGTACTGCATCAACCACTGCAATTTTTTACCTACCATTGCCGAAATTAGGAAGGCATCGGAAAAAGTGACTACGCTGGCAATGGGAACTAAGCCCATCGACAGTGCTACAGCCTGGGGCAAGGTCCAGAAGGCCATCGCCGCCGTCGGCTATACCGGCGTGCCGGACTTCGACGATCCGGTGACGCAGCGCGTCGTCGACCGGTTCGGCTGGAAAGAGATCTGCCAGACTCCGACCGATGACACTTCCATTCTGCGGGCCCAGTTCCGTAAAGCTTATGAATCGGAAGTAGCCCACGTCGAAGAAGTGAAAGAATTTTCCGCTTCCGGCATCCCGGTCCATCAGAAGTATCTGGCTGATGCCGGCCTGGCCGGCGTGAAAGAATTGACCAGCGAAGTAGCCGCCCGGCTGAAAATGCCGGAATGATGGCAGAAAAGGAGAGAGAAAGATGACAAAGACAAGATTATGCCGCCTATGCGGCCAGCCGCTCGAGCTCCGCGGATCCAGGACGGCCAGGCTGACACTCTGTGATGATTGCCGGGCACGGATCCTGTCCCGATATACATACCGGATCGAACACCACATCACGGGCAAGGAAACCTGCTGCCTGGTGTGCGGGAAGCCTATCCCGAAAGGATACAACGGCTATACGACCTGCTCCCGGGCGTGCAGGACCCTGCTGAACTCGGTCACAGCCAATTACCGGAAAGACAGGGCGGCGAACCGGCTCCGGCAGGACAAACAGGACCATCCAGAAACATACCTTCCGCCGAAGCGGGTCCTTAGCCCACTTGGCCGGGCCGAACAGGAAGCCCGGGAGCATGGCATCACCTACGGCCTGTATATGGCCCTGAAAGGAGGAATGGCCCATGACTTGTAATGTGATTTGGCTGCGGCAGGCCCTGGCGGAATACCAGGACCGCTTGAACAACGTCCTCTGCGTGACGGCTGCGGAAATCCCGGAGCTGGAATATCGCCGGGCCAACGGGCAATACATCCCCAAGGCCCAGTTTATGGCATTTGATGGGACGAAATATGTCGTAGTCGACAACCGGCGGGGACAGTTTGAAAAAGAAGCAAAGGAAACGCTGCATGATTGCATGACCTGGTTATTGGCATAGACGGAACAGGAAGGAGAGAAAGATGGAAATTAAAATCGATATGAATGGCAGTGACGTCGAGCTGGTGACGTTTTTACATAGCCTTACGATAAATCATAGCCAGAAAGAACAATCGGCCGTTAAAACGGCAAATACGAAGAAAAAATGCCGCCCGAAGAAAGCGGTGAAGGTGGACCCAGAACCAGACCCGACGGATGACATCCTGGATGATCCGGAAATGGCCGACATCGGAGCACACATTTTCGGGGAGGACAATCGGAATGAATGACATTTCACGGGCCATGGAAAAGAAACGGGCCGAAAAAGCCAAGCACCGCTATGCAGTCGGCGCCGAAAGCGGGGCGGACTGGGGGCTGACCCTCATCTACCAGGCCCTGCATGACAAGTACGGCTTTGGCCGCAACCGGTTCGCCAAACTCAACGCCGCCTGGGAGCACCTGGACTCGAAAGAGCACGGGTTCTCCATCCGCTGGCGGGATGAGCTGTGTGACGATTTCGGGTTCGACCGCTTCCTCAATGAGCGTGACGCCCAGCGCCTGGAACGGCTCATCACAGGCAAGACGAAGGACTGGCGTCTGCGGAAATACGTGACGGACCACGTGGCCGCCTCGGTCATCGTGACGCTGCACTCACTACGTCATGACTTCAAGTGGGGGGCAAAGCGCTTGCAGGATCTACAGCAGTACATCCACGACAACATCGACGCCGTCTTAAAGAGCAAGGTCCCTATCTGGGAATTCATGAAATGCCTGCACGTTGAATGCGGAATTGATTACCCGGCCCTTACGGCCTATGAAAAGCAGTTCGGGCCGGTCGATATTTACCGCGGGAACCGCGGAGAGAGGTAGAAGAAGATGACAGAAAGATACATTTTACAATTTCCTCGAGGCGTGGCTGTTTCAAT
>NZ_JBBMEU010000112.1:0-2992 GCF_040096415.1 Megasphaera intestinihominis | reverse complement strand
AAGTTTGTGGGGGTCGCCCGTGGGCGACCCGCTAGGGATTTGGATGGTTTTCCTAGCAAGCTGATTGGGACATCGTACATATACCGGAGCGGGCGCCCCACGGGTCGCCCCTTTTTTTACGAGCCACGAGCCACTAAATTCAAATGGCCTGCGGGAAGGTGTTGGTCAGTATCTTAGCCCCGCCTTCGGTCGTTTTGGTCTGCAAGGATGTTCCACCCGTTGCGACGTCTTCGATATCCGTCGGGATGCGCTTATAGGGCAGCTTTTTCATAATGCGGTCCATAGATTCCGTCAGGATTTCCTTGGGGTCGTTCAGGATAGATGCCGATTCGATTTCACGGCCTTTGTCGCTGTAGCTCTTGAAGGTATCGGTCCGCTTATCGTAGGCGTATACCGTCAGGTGATAGAGACATTCCGTGATGATTTCGTCATCATCATAGCGCCAGAGCCCGGCCATGTGCTGCCGCCAGTACCAGGTCTGGACGACGGGGACCAGGACGACGTCGGCTTTATACTGGGCCGAAAGGGCGCGCATCGTGTCGATGTTGACGTCAGACGGCGACAGAGCTGTATCCGTTTCGATGCGGTCCCAGTAGGGGATGCGGAACGGCTGTTTCAGCCGGTTTTTCATGAAACGGGCGGCGTAGCTGTCCTGTGTCGTATCGGCAATGACGACAGTGCGCATGTTATTGAAGCGCGGGCCGTCGGCAAAGACCGTTGTAATCGACAGGATGCAGAAGAAAAGCAAAAGACAGAGTTTTTTCACGAGGCAACACCTCCAGCAAAAAATCAGAAATTGCCGTTATCGTTTAAGAGCGGCAGCGTGTCGTCGACTTGCGGGATGTAGCATTCCAAAGTGGCCAGCATTTTTTCCTTATCCATCGGCAGGGTGCCGCCGACAGGCAGGAGATTGGAAACGTGGTTACTGCGGAAGATGCAGGGCTTGGTCATTTCCGTATGGCGCAGGATCATGTCCAGTTCCTGGAGGAAGCCCCGCGCTGTCAGGGGGGTAAACGTTCCATTGACGACATCCTGGTAGAGCGGTACTTCGCGGGGAATAATGAGCGACAAGGCGCTGAGCATGGTCGGGTTGATGGCCGATACGACCTGGGCCGTATGCAGGGCATGTTCTTTGGTCCGTTCCTGGCCGCCCAAGCCGAGGAGAATCATCGTCGACAGCTTCATGCCTGCTGCCAGGGCTTTTTTCCCGGCTTCGATGGTCAGGGCTGCCGTCGTCCCTTTATCGACGAGTTTCAAGACCTCGTCGTCTCCGCTTTCAATGCCCATGTAGACGATGGCCAGGCCCGCTTCGCGGAGGCGCTTCAATTCTTCCGGCGTCTTGCGGACCAGGTCAGCCGGAGTCGCATAGGCACCGATACGGTTCAGATTGGGGAATTTTTCGTAGCATTTCTGCATGATAGCTACGAGTTTGTCCGTCGGCAGGACCAGGGCATCGCCATCAGCCAGGAAAATCCGGCGGATGAAGGGCATGGCATAGGCGCCGCGCTCGATGATCCCTTCTATTTCTTCCATGGGACGGATGCGGAATTTAGACGCTTTGTACATATCGCAGAAACGGCAGGTATTGTGGGAACAGCCGATAGTAACGCGCAGGATGAAGCTGCGGGCTTCACTGGGCGGGCGGAAGACGAGGCCGCCGGCATCATCAATAATCATAGTAACACACCTTTCTCAAAAGATGAAAAAAACATTATTCATTCATCTCTTATTATACACGAAAAGTACGTATTACGAAATAGCTGGTTTCTTCTGCAAGATGATAATGAAGACCGTAGCGATGATACAGGCATAGCCGATGAGTTCAACCGTATGGAACGTCGTACCCAAGGCGATGGCCGAAGTCACTGAAGCGACGACCGGTTCCAGCGTGCCCAGGAGAGTCGCCTTCATCGGCCCGATTTCACTGATACCCGTGACAAAAGCCGCAAAAGACAGGGCCGTGCCGATGATGACGATAAAGGCAACAGCCAGCCAGCCCGTCAGGTCCAATGCGGGCCAGACCGTCCAGACCTGCAGGGTCAGACTGAGAAAAACGCCGCCGATGATCATGCCCAGGCCGTTGGCAACGGCCGCTCCCCAATGAGCTGCCAGCCCCTGGGACAGGACAGGATAGGGTGACACAGGCGATGGCGCCGATGAGGCCCCAGGTCAGGCCTAACGGAGAAATGACCATCGTCGACGGGGTGCCGTTGGTCGCAGCCAGGTAGACGCCGCCAAAGGCCAGGAAGACCGACAGGATTTCCCGCCCTGTCGGCCGTTTATGGAAGCGGACGGCTAAATAGAGCGACATGAGGACGACACTCAGGGTCTGCAGGACCGTCGCCGTGCCGGCGTTCGAGTTCTTTATGGCCGATAAATACGAGAACTGGCTCAAGATGAGGCCGAATAGGGCAAACAGGACCAAGTGGCGCAGACTGACCGGGTCATGCAGCATCTGGCGTATCTCGGCCCGCTTCGTCGGCAGTACCATGAGCGTCAGGAACAACCCGGCCAGGCACATGCGTATCGACGCCAGCCAGGACGGCTCGACAGGATAATGAGAGAGCAGGAACTGACTGACAACGCCATTGAACCCCCACGTCGTCGCACCGATGACACAAGCCACGATACCATGCTGCGTTTTTGTCATACTAAGACCTCCTCTGCCTGGGGCAATCATATTATCCTAAGTATACACGAGGTGAGGAAGGGGTGCAAGGGAATACCGCTTTCAAGCGGTATTCCCTGTAGGAGCGCCACGTAGGGCGCCCGCTGTCGAAAAAGGGGCTTGTCATCATGCGAGGTCCTTTTCACTTTATAGTTTGTAGTATGTAGTTTATAGTTTGTAGAAGATGACTTTAAATTTAAAAACCTCCGCTAACCCCTAGCCACTAGCTACTAACCACTAAAAAAAGGGGGCTGTCGCATTAAGCCATTTCGGCTTTGTGCGACAGCTCTCTTTTTTTATTCTATTTCATCGTTCTATTCTCTT
>NZ_JBBMEU010000111.1:0-3047 GCF_040096415.1 Megasphaera intestinihominis | reverse complement strand
CGCAACTCTTTGGAGTCCGTGGCGCTGTTCTCGTTGAAGCAGGAAGCTCCCGCCTCTATAGGCGGGAGTACGTTCACTCTTTACCCTATATACTGAACATACATCATCTCATCGTTCAAAGAGGAACAGAAAGGGGGAGCCGACCGTGATGAGCGCCTATGATATCCTGACGGGGATACAACTCTGCATGGCTATGGCCATGATCGCCTATGGCATTTACTTCCGGAAGAGCCGCATGTGCCGCCTGTGGTGGTTCGCAGGCCCCTGCGTCCTGGTTGCCATCTGGGCAGCGGCTGTATTATATTATTATACGGAATATCCTTTTTTGACGACCCTCTGTTTCCTCATGGCCTTTTTCCTGGGCCTGGGTCTGGGCCTGTGGTTCAAGAAGGGCCTGCCGGAACTGACCTATTGCCGCAAGCAGCACAGCCTTCGTTGTCCGCCCTTGCGGACGGCCCTGCCGGTGAATCTCTTTTTCTGCCTGATTTTCGCCTCGTTCCAGGCCGTGGCCTACCACATGCCCTTCATCACCCATTCGTGGCTGTTCAACGAGGTCCTGGGCTTTGCGCCGGGCATCGGCATGGGCTGGCTGTGGGGACGGGGATTGGCCATGCTGTTCGATATTCCCACGCGGGGACAGCAGGTCTATAAAGATATTTAGGAGGGACTTTGTTTATGGATAGTAGTGCACGGAGAGAAAAGATTCTTCAGATTCTTCAAGAATCGTCGTCGGCCGTCACCGGGACGGCCTTATCGAAAGCCTGCAACGTCAGCCGGCAGATCATCGTCGGCGACGTGGCTATTTTGCGCGCCCAGGGGATTGCCATCATCTCGACGCCCCGGGGCTATCAGCTGGTCACACCGGCCGCACCGGGCTGTACGCGGGTCTTCGTCTGCTGCCATGGCAGCGATTTGATGGAAGCAGAGCTCAATGCCATCGTCGATAATGGCGGCATCGTCCACAACGTCGTCATCGAACACGACGTCTATGGCAACCTGGAAGGGACCTTGAACCTTCATTCCCGCCGGGATATCCAGCAGTATATCAAGCGCATGCATGATTCCCATGCGGAAATGCTCAGTACCATCAGCGGCGGCATCCATACGCATCTCGTCGAAGCGGCGACGGAAGAAGAACTCGATGCCATCGGCCAGGCCCTGCGCGACGTCGGCGTCTTATATAAGGATTGACATTTCCCCTCTATATCGGTACAATAAGACCATGTAAATATAACTGTCATGACATATGTACAGATAGGAGGAACTGTTGTTATGGTATTAGAACGACTGGAAGCGCTGCCCCTGGGCCGTTTCCACTATAAACTGCTGCTGGTCACGGGCCTTGGCTGGCTCTTCGACTCGATGGATACAGGGCTCATCGCCTTTATCCTGCCTGTACTGGCCAAAGAATGGGGCCTGGCACCGGGGCAGATGGGCCTCATCGGCAGCATCGGCCTCATCGGCATGGCCCTGGGCGCCGTCGTGTCCGGCACCATCGCCGACCGCATAGGCCGCAAGAAGGTCTTCACCATTACGGTCTTATTGTACAGCATTGCTTCGGCCTTCTGCGCCTTGTCCTGGAATTATCAATCCCTGCTCGTCTTCCGCTTCCTCGTCGGCTTCGGCCTGGGTGGAGAACTGCCCGTAGCGGCGACGCTCGTTTCCGAATATGCGCCGTCCCGCGTACGGGGCCGCTTCATTGTCCTCTTGGAAAGTTTCTGGGGCCTCGGCTGGATTGCAGCAGCCTGCATCGCCTATTTCTTCATTCCCCTTTATGGCTGGCGCATGGCCTTCCTCATCGGCGCCCTGCCGGCACTCTATGTCTGCCTGATCCGCCTGCATATGCCCGAATCGGTCCGCTACCTGCTGGCTCATGGCCGCGTCGGCGAAGCCCGGCAGATCGTCGTCTCCCTGGAGCGGCAGCTGCACGTACCCGTAGCGCCCTTCGTCAGCGAAAAGGAAACCGTGCCGGTCGTCGCCAAGGCTTCGTTCCGGGAATTGTGGAAAAAGCCCTTTGCGTCGCGGACGATCATGCTCTGGCTGGTCTGGTTCGGCATCAACTTCAGCTACTACGGCATCTTCATGTGGCTGCCTTCGCTGGTCTTCCAGCAGGGCTTTACCGTCGTCAAGACCTTTGAATACGTCCTCATCATGACCCTGGCCCAGCTGCCGGGCTATTACTGCGCGGCCTGGCTCGTCGATAAGATCGGCCGCAAGTATACCCTGTCGACGTTCCTCTTGTTCAGCGGCGTCGCCAGCTACTTCTTCGGCCATGCGTCGACGGCAGCGACCCTCATGATGTGGGGCTCCGTCATGTCTTTCTTCAACCTCGGTGCCTGGGGCGTCCTCTATACGTATACGCCGGAACAGTATCCGACGGCTATCCGAGCCTTGGGAAGCGGCTGGGCTGCCGGCTTCGGCCGCTTTGGCGGCATGGCTGCGCCCATGATGGTCGGAGCCCTGTTGGCCCGGAACTTCGGTTTCGGCAGTGTCTTCTACATGTTCGCCTTGGTCTTCGTAGCCGTTGCCGTCATCGTCTTGAGCCTCGGCGTCGAAAGCAAGCAGAAGGACTTGGAAAGCATCAGCGAAGGACTGGTCAAAGCCAAGTAAGGTAATCTCGAAAAAAATGTAAAAAGCTGTCAAAATTTGCTTGACAGCTTTTTTTTTCAATGATAAAATACTTTATGTCGCATGAGTTCGGAAATGCTCGGAAATGAAGTTTTAAGTTTTATAGGATTTAAAATTTAGTTCTTGACAAAACGACATAATGTGATATACTAAACAAGCTGTTAGGGTGAAGGCCTTGGCACTTGAGGATGGGATTGAGCTTTGAAAAAGTTCAAAAAACATCCTTGACAAGCTCTTCTGAGTTTGTTAAAATAAGCAAGTCGCCGCGACAAGCGGTGATGGCGATGACCTTTGAAAACTGAACAATGAACTGAATGAACGCCAACGTGCGAGGTTCTATTGTATAGAACGTCAAACAATGAGTAATACCAATCAATAAACAAGAGCCAAACGCTCTTCCATATATCATGGAGAGTTTG
>NZ_JBBMEU010000110.1:0-3198 GCF_040096415.1 Megasphaera intestinihominis | reverse complement strand
AAATTAAAGCGGGCAACGTTCATGCCGGCTTTAATCATCTTTTCGATAATTTCCGGGGTATTGGAACTGGGGCCTAAGGTGCAGACGATCTTTGTTTTTTTCAGCATACAGATTTCTCCTTTTCTACTCACGTACACGTAACGATTGACGTTTCTGTTCCTAGTGGTACGTTTTTTGTCCCACTAGTGCAATATACGGCTATTGCTCACTGCGATTGTACCGTATTCCCCACGATAATGCAAGGATTAGTTGTGTAAATACTTTATGAGGACGCAGGCCGCAGGCCGCCGCAGCAGGACGGCCTTACGAACCACTAGCCACTAGCCACTAGCCACTAGCCACGAAGATTTTACCACAAATGGACGCGCTTCTGCGGTTCGACATACATGCCGTCGCCGGGCTGGATGCCATAGGCCGTATAGAAGCCATTCGTCGACGACAAGGCGCCGTTGACGCGGGCTTCGCCAGTCGGATGGGGATCATTCTGGACCAGGTAGAGCAGCAGCTGGTCGGTCATCTTGGTCGCAAATACCGTGGCAAAGGTGCGGTATAAGTCGCGCAGCATCCCTTGGTCGTCATGGGCCAGTTCCGTCGCAACCGACAGGCCGCCGCAGTCGGCAATGGCTTCGTTGCTGACGAGCTTGCCATTTTCATGGAGCCCCTTGCCGAGGGTATAGCGATCGTAATAAGGACCGAAAGCAGCCGATAATTTCTGGAAAGCTTCATAGTCTTTTGCCTTCCACCAGTTCTTCAAGCGGCCTTCGCTGTCGTACTTGCTGCCATTCGGGTCAAAAGCATGGGAAATCTCATGGCCAATGACGACGCCGATGCCGCCCAGATTGGCACCGCGTGAAGCTTTGGCATCGTAGAACGGCGGCTGCAGGATACCGGCCGGGATGGTGATGCTGTTATTTTCCGGGATATAAGCGGCATTGACATCTTGCGGGTCAAAGGCATACCATTTATCGGGATTAAAATTCGTTCCCAATAGCGCATGGACCTGCTGTTTTTCCAGGACGCCGTTGTGCATGACATTGGCCAGCAAATCGCCGCCATCCTGTGGAGCAATGACGTCAGGCATACTTTCGATGATAGGTTTGTCATCTTCAGCCGGACCGCCGACAAAGACTCGCAGGTGGCTGAGCTTGTCGACGGCTTTGGCCCGCGTCGCCTGACTGAGCCAGTCATTGGCTTCCAGCCGCTGCTGATAGACGTCGCGGATTTCATTGATCATGGCCTTCACATCGTTGATGATGGCCGCCGTACAGTGATTCTTCATATAAATCTGGCCGAATTCATAAGACAGCATGTTCTGGACCATGCGGCTCGCCGTTTCCTTGTCATCCCGCGCCTGGGCGATGCCGAAGCGCTGGAGGGCATAATTGCGCTGCAGATCCCGCAATTTGATATCCGCACTGGGCGCAAAGCCGCTATAGACCTGATAGACAGCATAGCTCTTGAGCAGGTCGAGATTCTTAGGCACATAGAGGGCGTCGAACTGCTGTAAATACTCCGGATTCGATAAGAAGAATTGTTTTTCTTTATTCAGGCCCAGGTTGGTCAGGACCGTCTTGCCGCCCATATTGGGCATGAGTTTTTCCAGATTCCCCCGCGACATCAGGCGGTTCTGGACAGTCACGTCATTGCGCTGTTCGCTCGTCAGCAAGTGTGGCCCCAGGCCCTTTTCCATGGCGAAGATGGCTTCGCTGTGAGCCGCCGCCTGGTCCGGCGCTTCTCCGGCTTCTTCGAGGATATGGGCGACGTATTCCCGATAAGCCTTCCAGGCTCCGGGCTGGGGTTCTTTTTCCAATTCATCCTTCGTAAAGGACGGCGTCACCGTCAAGATACGCGGCACATAACGCAGGCCCGTCGGCAGGCGGTCGACGGTGTAGCCTACGAAGATATCCGTCCCGGTCTTGGCACTGACCGCCTGCAAGGCCGCCGTCAATTCCGGCAGGGTCTGGGCTTTTTCAATGGGACAGGTCAGTTCCTGCAGATGGGCGCGGGCCGTGGCGTTGCGCTGTTTATTGTCGATGGCGCAGGCGTAGAGGTCGGCGATTTTCTGTTCCGGCGTCCCCTTGGCATAAGTTCCCTGCTTGGCGGCGACCGTTTCCAGTTCCTTGCCCAGGGCTTTCTTATTTTCTAAAGACCGTTCAGAAAACCAGGACCAAGAAGCTTCCGTCGGCCGGATTTGCTGAGCTGCTAACGTCTTGCCATTGACAGCCTGATAAAAATTATCTTTTTCGGACACAGCATCGCTGGCCTGGACGGACCCAAAGGCCATGAGAGCCAACAGTACCATCGTCGTCAGCCGCGTCTTTACCTTATATTCCATATATATGTCTCCTCCCTGACTCCCTGTTTTATGACAATGCCGGGTCCTTGACCCCATTGGCAGCAAAGGCAGCCGCCCGGTCGCGGCAGGTCCCGCAGACACCACAGGGCTTGTCGCCGCCTTCATAGCAGCTCCAGGTCAATTCATAAGGCGCGCCCAGGCGCAGGCCTTCTTTGACGACGCCCGCTTTGTTCCACGATAACAAAGGCGCTTCCAAGTGGCAGGTCCGGCCAGAACCTTCATAAATGGCCGTGTTCATGGCCGTTTCAAATTCCGGTGTGCAGTCCGGATACGCCCGGCCAGCGGCATCATCGGCATGGGCACCGTAATAAATGACTTCCGCGCCGACGCTGACGGCGACGGCTGCGGCAAACGACAAGAACAGACCGTTGCGGAAAGGCACATACGTATCAACCGTCCCTTCGCCGCTCTTCTTGGCCAGCTGATCTGCATACGATTCATGGGCAATCGCCTTATGGCTGCCCTGCAGGAGCGAACAATCGCTCAGAGAAAAAGCCTGAGACAAATTGACCTCCTGCTGCTGCACCCCGTAGTAAGCCGCCACCTTGCGGGCCGCTTCCAATTCCTTGGCATGTTTCTGGCCATAATAAGCCGTCAACGCCAAGACGTCTTCCTTTTTATATTTCGTCAAAGCCATGGCCAGACACGTCGTAGAATCGACGCCGCCACTGAGCAAAACAACACACTTCATGAGGAGACCCCCTTTATTCATGATAAACTGTATACACCATAGTATAACACAGAATCAGTGGCTCGTGGTTCGTGGCTCGTGGTTCGTAAAAACATACCACCATAATCGAATGGGCTGTGAGCAAATCTCGCGGCGGGGCGCCCAGAGGGCG
>NZ_JBBMEU010000109.1:0-3247 GCF_040096415.1 Megasphaera intestinihominis | reverse complement strand
CGAGGAAAATCCATATATCTGATTACGATATTTACTGGCGGATGAAATGAATTTGCGAAAGAATCTTGACACTACCATCCAAAAACATCCTCCTTACTGAATAGGATAAATTAGAGTTTTTAGACAAAATGGGAGAAACTCTAATTTGTCTAATTCATCCTGTTTGATAAGCCTATTGTCTCACAAACAGCCAGAAGATTAAATCCACCGATTTATTTTCCGCTTACTACCCTTCCGCATATAATAAGAAAATACGTTCGTTAATTTATCTTTAGTCTATTGCAAAATAAATACCATGTCAAGATATCCCTATAAGGTCATAACAAACAATCCGGCCCAGTGATTCACCGCAGCCGGATTATTTTTATGATTTGGTTCTAAATATTTTGTTTCCTACGATCCGCATAAGATCCGCCGTTCCCTGTCTCATCAAACTGATTTCTGTGGTATGCAGATAGCGATTGACGACTTGGTTCCATTTCCAGTTATTGTAGATGGACTGGACCGCTAAGGGAATAAGGATGAGGCCCCATAATCCTAAATGGAAGTAGGCTAGTCCGATATAGGTGGCACTGATACTGATGACGCCGAAGAAGATGAAGCTGAAGGTATATGGCAGCTTATTCATAGTACTGATAAAGCAGGCGGAACTTCGATGGCGATTCAAGAGATAAATCGACAGTGCCAGCACCAGGAAGGCCGGTCGTTCAATGACGAAGTCATGGCGCAAGAGTTGTACGATGGGGATACCTACCGCTGCAAAAACGATGATGCCCCAGAAACTGAGGTGAAAGGCACAGGCCATGGACTTCGCGTATAAATCTTTCATGACTTTCCGGTTGCGGGATACATAGGCCGATTGGATTGCCGGAACATAGGCACTGAACATACCAGAGGCGATACTAATCAAGGCATTGACGACTTGCATGGAAAAAGAGTAAATCCCCGTTTCATACAGAGTCAGGAAACCACTGCTCATCAGTACGGTAGCCTGCCCTGTCAGATAAGCCGTAACCGTAACTAATCCATCTCGCCAGGCATTGGGCCACATCATAGCCAAGACATGGCGCTTGGAGTAATCTGTCTGATGGCGATATTTTCGGAATAATTCATCAAACTTGTGGGCTTTGATGAGATAATGTTTACATAAAAAGCGTAAAACAAAACCACTGGCAAAATAAGCGACGCCAAGGCTGAGAATCCCAAAGCCACAAACAAGGCCGAGTGTTCCTAATATCAAAAAGGCACCTTTCGATAAAATCTGTGCCCGGTTTTTATGAAAAATATCGCCGATACCGACGAGGACGACAGCATAATAACCTATATAAAGATTGATAAAAGTTGATGCCACATAGAGCATCCAAGTAGCATAAACCTGCCAAGATAAATAGGCCGAAGCGATACGCTGCACGTACAACGTGCCAGCACTGACCATAACTAAGGTAGCTACACAGGCAATGCCCAAATATAAGACCCGGCAAGTACTCAAAATCCCATAAACCAAAGCATAATTCGGGCCGCTTCGTTCACCAGAAAAGACAACGCCCTGTTTCTTTAAATCCATAGCTCCACTCCACGCATAAGTCATGCAATGACTCAGAGTCGGCGTAAAGCCACTATCAAGAAGTTCAACCATACCACCAATACTAACGAATACGTACCACAAACCTAAAATATCAGGCGGCAAATAATGAATCAGGACAGGCAGCCATATAACTTGAGAACCCAGAGAGAAAAATATCCCCAAGTAGTTCCATATAATGTCTTTCTTTTGCGTGTTAATTTGCATATTTTCCCCCAACCACTATGACTGTAAATTCTTTTTAAGGACATCAGAAGGTAAAAAGTTCATTCGTACTGCTAATCGTCTAGCAGCAGGATTAACATTCTCTCCAGTAGCTCTTTCCATAAGTGCTCTATAAAAATCGCTTTGCTGAATTTCAGCAGCATCATATATGGTTGAAATAGTTCTGCTATGGTCATTCATCCATTTCAAACATTCTCCATCATCCAACAAAATTACCGGAAAAATGCACCGCAGTGTATCCTTTTTAGGACCTTCCTTTTTAAATATGTATTCATCAAAAAAAGATATCCAAAATTTAAATGATGGAGCATCAATACTGGATTTAAGAAAAATGCCATATATATCGCAAACTAATTGCGCTAATTCATGGCCAGATTTTTTTAACACGCCAATAAAATTATGCCATTTCTCTATATCCGTAGGAGTTTGTTTATTCTCTGCTTTTTCCTTCAAATAAGCTTTAACAGCCTCATATGCTCTTGAAGGCCACTGATAAGAGATAAGCAATCCAACTTGAATATCATAAGTATTTAAATCATTGTTAATGACAGATTTCCAACTTCCGGTATCCTTAATATCTAAATAACTCTTAATTCTACTTTTGCAGTGACCATACAGCTTGCTGTTGGGAACAGTTTGTATGTCTTTTAATACATCAATGGGTAGTGATGAAATAATAGCATCATCACTAATATCTGCAACAGGAAGATCATTGAATGCCGCTTCCCATTGATTAAATTGAATCCCTAAAACATCTTCTATCATTTTAAGACGGGGGAGAATCCTCATTTCCGTAATTTTGCACTTTGATGCTATCAATGCATGACAAATAGCTTTATAAAATTCACTATTGCCTAAACCTGAATCATCCACTAATTGCATAAAAAGCCCTGCTGAAGATATATAATTTAAAATTACAGACCGAACAGGCTCAACAATGCTCTTTTGCTCCTCTTCATTGGAAGAAAGAAAGTTACCTAACCCATTTAATTGACTATACGAAAAATGAGAATAGCCTATAGCGACTAAATCATAATAAAAATCATTTTGCTTATCCGCTTGTGAAAAAATTGAAGTATAGGTACTCCATGCTAAATTTTCAAGTTTTACAACATCTGGAAATTGCTTTAAAACACCAATAAAGCCTTTAAAGTCATCATAATTGGTAGTATTTACTACATGTTGCTCTAAAAAAGTTTTATATTCCGACAAATCATACTGGCATTTTAACAATTCTTCGATGTAATCAATGTCACTTATATTTTCTATTGGATATTGAGCCAAATAATCATTGATTTGCTTTGCATCGCAAACCAATTTATAATTGCGTAAATGCTTCCCAGATGATATAAAAGTTTTGTATTATAATGGGCCTGTGAATTCAGACCAGTACTGAAAATTTTAAGAGTGCATGATATAGTATTAAGTAACGAAAATTGG
>NZ_JBBMEU010000108.1:0-3789 GCF_040096415.1 Megasphaera intestinihominis | reverse complement strand
CTGCTTTGTTTGAGCGCAGCGAGTTTCAGCACGCCAGCAAATGGCACTCTCGGCAAGAGGAGTGGAGCACGCGAACCCGCCAGGGGCCAGGTGGCCGATGCCAACCTCTTCCGAAGAACCCCTCAGACCGCCGTTGGCGGCCAGCTCTCCTATGAAGGGGAGCCTTTGGGCGCTCCTGCGCCTGATTTTCAGAGTCTATTACGGCAAAGCCGCTTCTGAGTCCGAGCAAACAGTCCCTGAAAAATGACCATAAAGCTATGATATTTTTGCATACAGAAAAAGAGCCTGTGCACGATTACGTGCGACAGACCCTCTTTTTGAGTATTAAGTTTGCAGTTTATAGTTTTTAGTAAAAAGCTTACTGCTGCGCACGGCGCATTGCTTTTTTACGATCGTGTTTGTCGAGGATGGCTTTACGGATACGGATGCTCTTCGGCGTAACTTCTACGAGTTCGTCGTCGTTGATCCATTCCAGGGATTTTTCCAAGCCCATTTCCTGCGGCGGCGTGAGGCGGAGTGCTTCGTCCGATGCGGAGGAACGGGTGTTGGTCAAGTGTTTCTTCTTGCACGGGTTGACGTCGATGTCGACGTCGCGGTTGCTTTCGCCGACGACCTGGCCAAGATAGATTTCTTCACCCGGTTTGATGAACATCGTGCCGCGGTCCTGCAAGTTGAAGATGCCATAGCTTGTCGTCGTGCCCGATTCAAAGGCAACTAAGCTGCCGCGGGTACGGCCCGGGATTTCGCCTTTCCAGGGAGCATAGCCGTGGAAGACGTGGTACATGATGCCATTGCCCTTGGTAGCGGTGAGGAATTCGCTGCGGAAGCCGATGAGGCCGCGGGCCGGAATGATGAATTCCAGGCGGGTGTAGCCGGAAATATCGGTCATGTTGACCATTTCGGCTTTACGGGTACCGAGTTTTTCCATGACAGCGCCCATGAATTCAGGCGGAACGTCGATGGTGAGGGCTTCCAGCGGTTCGCATTTCTGGCCGTTGATTTCCTTGGTGATGACGCTCGGTTTGCCGATCTGAAGTTCATAACCCTGACGGCGCATTTCTTCGATGAGGACAGCGATGTGGAGTTCGCCACGGCCCGATACTTTGAAGGCATCGGCACTGTCGGTTTCTTCGACGCGCAGGGATACGTTGGTCTGGACTTCGCGGAACAGGCGGTCGCGGAGGTGACGGCTGGTGACGTATTCCCCTTCCTGGCCGGCAAAGGGGCTGTCGTTGACGTAGAAAATCATGGACAGCGTCGGTTCGTCGATGTTGATTTTCGGCAAAGCTTCCGGGTTCTGCGGGTCCGTAACGGTTTCGCCGATCTTGAGGTCCGGGATGCCGACGATGCAGGCGATTTCGCCCATAGCGGCTTCATCCTGTTCGACACGTTTCAGGCCTTCATAGGTATAGACGCGGCCAATCTTAGCTTTGCGCTGGCTTTCGCCGTCAGTGACGACGACAGCCTGGTTCGGATACATCTTGCCGCGGACAATACGGCCGATAGCGATTTTACCGACATAATCATCGTAGTCCAAGGTCGTGACCATGAACTGCAGCGGGCCTTCAGCGTCGCCTTTCGGGCACGGGCAGTATTTGATGATGGTCTTGAACAACGGTTCGAGGTTGTCGCTGTCGTCATCCATGGAGTATTTAGCAATGCCGTCACGGCCGTTTGCATAGACGACAGGGAAATCGAGCTGTTCGTCCGTAGCGTCGAGTTCCATGAACAATTCGAGTACTTCGTCTTCGACTTCAGCGACACGGGCACCGGGTTTGTCGATCTTGTTGATGACGACGATCGGTTTCAATTTCTGTTCCAAAGCCTTGCGCAGAACGTATTTCGTCTGCGGCATCGGGCCTTCAAAAGCATCGACGAGGAGCAGTACGCCGTCTACCATGTTCAGTACACGTTCTACTTCGCCGCCGAAGTCAGCATGCCCCGGGGTGTCGACGATGTTGATCTTGACGCCTTCGTGCATGACAGATGTATTTTTGGACAAGATTGTAATGCCGCGTTCACGTTCAATATCCCCAGAGTCCATGACACGTTCTTCGACTTTTTCGTTAGAACGGAAAACATGGCTCTGTTTGAGCATGGCATCGACCAGTGTCGTTTTGCCATGGTCGACGTGGGCAATAATTGCAATATTACGAATATCTTTGCGTTCCATCTAATGTCCTCTCTCTCATTAACAAATATTAGATTGTATATAACTAGGTTAGTATAGCATGGATTGCTCAGAAATGCAAAGCCGCCTGCTGAATTTATTGTCAACAGGCGGTAAAATATCAGATAGTTTCTGCCTAAGCTTTATTCTTCTGGAGCATGATCTTTAAGATTTCATCGTCTGTCTGCTGCATCCCGCGGGAAGCCAGGAGGCCGACGTTCTTCAGACATTCTTCGGCTGCATTGGCCACTAAGCCGTCCGTACCCTGGACGCGCACGTCATTGAGGGCCAGGAGGACCGCTTCATAGGCCGCATGGACCGACGCCGACACCTTCATGGAACAGCTGTTGGCCGCGCCGTCGCAGACCATGCCGACGATGGACCCGGACATGGTGGCCAGGGCCTTTTCGATGACCTGCAGCGGGTCCTTTTCGGCCAGCAGCCAGGCCATGCCGGCAGCCGCCCCCATGGAAGCCGTGACGGTAGCACAGAAAGCCGATAATTTCGGCAGATAGCCGTGGGCATAAATGGCGACCATGCTGGACAAGGCCAGTGCCCGCAGCCGCCGTTCCGGCGTGACACCGAGCGAATCGGCGACGACCGTCACGGGTTCTGTCGCGGCGATGCCCTGATTGCCGGAACCGGAATTGGTCATAGCCGGGAAAGCCGCCCCGCCCATACGGGCATCGGAAGCGGCGACCGTGCGGATCTGGATGCGATGGGACAAATCATCGGACAATAAGTCTTTATCGACCATCTGCTGCAAGGTATAGCCGATCTTCAGGCCATATTTCCCCGTCAGGCCCTCCTGCGACAGCTGGTCGTTGAGCCGTTCCGCCTCCTGCAGGAAGGCGATGTCGGCCAGCGGCACGTGCTCGGCAAAATCGACGATATCCGCCAGGGTCAGCGTATGGAGAAAAGCGATTTTCGGGTCTTCCCCGCTCCCCGCTTCCGTCCGCTGGTCCAAGAGGACCTGGCCATCCTTTTCCACGAAGACGATGTTCGTATGGTCGTCGGTGATGACGACGCGGACGCGGTGGTTTTCGCCATAGACGACGGCTTCGGCATAGAGGACATGAGGCGTATCTTCCCGGACGGACACAGTGACTTTACCATCGGCGACGTACTGTTTGCCCAAGGCGACGACGTCTGGCGTCAAGGCCTTCAGGACCTGTAATCCCGCTCCGGCGTCCCCGCCGAGGGCGCCGACGGCAGCGGCAATATAGAGCCCCGGCGTCCCCGTGCCCGGTACGGTGACGCCCATGCCGTTCTTCATCAGATTCGCCGACACGCGGGCATCGACGAA
The DNA here is from genome assembly GCF_040096415.1 of Megasphaera intestinihominis. NCBI lineage: Bacteria > Bacillati > Bacillota > Negativicutes > Veillonellales > Veillonellaceae > Megasphaera > Megasphaera intestinihominis. The sequence goes on along the minus strand of NZ_JBBMEU010000108.1, from coordinate 313 downwards.
GCGCACGGCTTCGCCCAATTCCCGGGCCGCCGTCGCCGCCGCATAAGCCAGGGCAATCGGTTCCGTACAGCCCGTCGCCGGCGTCACATCCTGCTTGATGATGCCGATCATCTTGTTCCACATAGCATTTTTATCCATAATTATCCCTGCTTTCTCCTATAAATAGGTATCATAACGTAAATCGTATCACGTATCTTTCTAATATCATCATAGCATGATTCCTATGAGAAAACAATAGGTAGTGTCAAGATTCTTTCGCAAATTCATTTCATCCGCCAGTAAATATCGTAATCAGATATATGGATTTTCCTCG
>NZ_JBBMEU010000107.1:0-4353 GCF_040096415.1 Megasphaera intestinihominis | reverse complement strand
CGCCCTTTGGGACGGCCCCTACGCACTAACCACTAACCACTAACCACTAAAAGGCGCTGTCTTCATAGACAGCGCCTTTTCCACACCCGAAAGGAGCTATTATGAATCGAACTGACTGGGATGCTTATTTTGCCTCTCTTATTGGCGATACGGGGACCGGCGTGCCTGGTCTGGCCGTCCTGGCCTATGCCGATGGGCGTGAGGTCTATCGTTTTGCCGCCGGCGTCCGCCGCGTGGACGGGGAGCGGTCCTGGCCGATGACGGTGGACAGCCGTTTCCGCATGGCATCTGTCTCCAAGATGTTCACGGTCTTTACCCTCATGGAGCTCGCCGAAGCGGGGAAGCTGTCCCTGGACGACGATGTCAGCCAGTACCTGGGCTTTCGCCTGCGCCATCCGTCTTACCCTGACGTGCCCATTACGCTTCGTATGCTGGCTTCGCATACGTCGGGCCTGCGCGACGGCAGGGTTTACAGCATTCCGCCGTCGGTCCGTGTCAAGGCCTTCTTTACGCCAGGTAGTCCCTATTGGGAAGACGGCGCCCATTTTGCCCCGGCCGGGCAGGCACCGGGTATTTATTTTACTTATTGTAACCTCAATTACGGCCTTTTGGGGACGGTCATCGAAGCCGTGACGGGCCAGCGCTTCGATAGGTATCAGAAAGCACATATCCTGGCCGCCCTGGACTGCCGGGCCGACTATGTGCCGGGCAATCTGGAAGCGGCTGAATTCGCCAAATTGGGGACGGTCTATCTCAAACGGGATAGTCAGGGCCGCTGGGATGAACAGGGCCCCTGGCAGGGGACTATCGACGATTTTGGCGGCGTCCAGCCGGAGCGCGAAGCCCTGGCCTTGCAGAATCCCTATGCCCAGGACGTCTGCCAGACTTACGACCTGGCCGCGTACCGGCCTGGGACCAATGCGACGATCTTTTCACCGCAAGGCGGCCTGCGCCTGTCTCTGGAGGAACTGGGCCACGTCCTGGCCATGATGATTCAGGGCGGCCGCTATCAGGACCGGCCGGTCCTGGCGCCGTCGTCGCTGCAGGCCATGTTCAGCCCTCAGTGGGTCTATGACGGCCACAATGGCGATACGTGTGGCCAGACCCTGCTCACCTATGGCCTGGGCGAATTCTTCGTCGACGGCACGGGGCCGGCCCGCTGTTGCCGCACGAAGGCCGTCGATTTATGGGGCCACACGGGCCAGGCCTTTGGCCTCTTGTCGGGCCTCTTCGTCCGGCTCGGGACGGGCAGCGGCTTTGCCTACGTCATGAATGGCGAGGCCCTGGCCGAAGATGACGACCTGCGCAGTGCCGGCCGCTTCAGCTGCAACTATATTTGGGAAGAAAATGTCATGGACGGCCTGTGCCGATTGATTGACGGCCTATAAGGGCTGTGCTATGATTATGAAATATAGTAACATTCCAAATGGGAAGGCGAGATAATGATGAATGCATATGAAAGTACCATGAATTTTACACGCCGTGCCGTCTGGGCCCAGATCGACCTCGACGCAGCGGCTCATAATATGCGCCAGATACGCAAGCACGTCGGGCCGGATGTTAAGATCGCCGCCGTCGTCAAGGCCAATGCCTACGGCCACGGCAGTGTCGAACTGGCCAAGACCTTTGCCGAAAACGGCGCCGACTGCTTTGCCGTGTCCAGCCTGGACGAAGCCGTCGAGCTCCGCCGCTATGCGCATATCGACAACGAAATCTTCATCCTCGGGCATACCGACGCCCGGCGGACAGAAGAACTCCTGACGTATGACATCGAACCGGCTGTCTTCAACTTGAAGAACGCCGAATTCTTCTCCCAGGAAGCCCGGCGCCTGGGCAAGACCCTGCGCGTCCATATCGCCGTCGATACGGGCATGAGCCGCGTCGGATTCCAGGTCAATGAATTCAGCGTCTCGGAAATCAAGACCATCGCAGCCCTGCCGAATATCGAAATCCGCGGCATGTTCACCCATTTTGCCGTTTCCGACATGAAAGACAAGACGTTTACGCGCGAACAGTACGGCCATTTCCGCTGGATGTGCAAGCGCATGGAAGAAGAAGGCATCCACATCGCCCTGCGCCATTGCTGCAACAGTGCGGCCGTCCTGGAACTGCCCGAATACTACTGCGACATGGTCCGGCCGGGCATCATCATGTACGGCTGTGAACCGTCGCCGGAAATCGACATCAAGCCTTATGACCTGCGGCCCGTCATGTCCCTGCGCTGCTGCATCGCCCATGTCAAGCTCATCGACGCCGGCGCGACCGTCAGCTATGGCCGCCATTATAAAACTCCGTCGCGCCGGAAAATCGCGACCCTGCCCGTCGGCTATGCCGATGGTTATTCGCGCATCCTGTCGGGGAAAGTCGACGTCCTTTACCATGGCCACCGCGTCCCCCAGGTCGGTGCCATCTGCATGGACCAGTGCATGATCGACGTCAGCGGCGAAGCCAACGTCCACGCCGGTGACGAAGTCGTCCTCTTCGGCCGCCAGGGCGACAGCTTCATCCCCATCGAAGAAATCGCCGCAGTCTGTGGCACCATCAACTACGAAATCATGTGCAACATCTCGCGCCGTGTCCCCCGCGTCTACATGAAGAACGGCAAAGTCGTCGGCCGCGAAGAATACCTCTTCGATAAACCGTAGGGATAGGCAGTTCGCAGGCCGCAGTTCGTAGGGGACGCCCAAAGGGCGGCCCGCCAGAGTCATCTGTCAGGCTGAAACGGATCGCGGTAGAGGGGCGAAAAAACGTTATCATTATCTGTAGGGGCTCGCACGTGGCGAGCCCACAGGTATATGTAGGATACTTGTAAAACAGATTTTGCGTGAACGGGCGCCCCACGTGGGCGCCCCTACAAGAAAAAAGGGCTTGTCGCTGTGCGACAAGCCCTTTTTTCCTCTTCCATGATTTTGTTGCAAGTGGTATACTGTATATAAGATATACGCATATATAAATGCAAAATAATCATAAAAAGGCGGTGTGTTATTATGAATTGGAATGATAAAACGGCGGCCAACGTTAAGGCCATCAAACCCTCGGGTATCCGCAAGTTCTTCGATATTGCAGCCCAGGTCAAAGGGGTCTTGTCCCTGAGTATCGGAGAACCGGACTTTGCCGCACCGGACAAGGTACTGGCAGCTATGAAAGCCAGCCTTGATGCCAAGGAAACGAGTTATACCGGGAATTCAGGCATGATGGAGCTCCGTGAAGCCATTAGCCATCATTTTGAACAACGCTATGGTGTCCATTATGACCCTAAAGATGAAATCCTGGTCACTGTCGGCGTTTCCGAAGGCCTGGCCATGGCCCTCCTGGCCATTACCGAACCGGGCGATGAAGTCATCATCCCCGACCCGGCTTACGTTGCCTATCCGGCGTCTGTCGAACTGGCTGGCGGGACGCCGGTCTTCGTGCCGACCTATCCGGAACACGATTTCAAACTGACTGTCGAAGCTTTGGAAAAGGTCATCACGCCGAAGACGAAAGCCATCGTCATCGGCTATCCGAACAACCCGACGGGGACCGTCATGTCGGCAGAAGAATTGATGCCTATTGCCAAATTTGCCGAAGAACACGATCTCATCGTCTTGTCCGATGAAATCTACTGTGAACTCATGTACGGCGATGCCAAGTTCACGTCCTTCGCCAAATTGCCGGGCATGCGTGAACGGACGGTCATCTTCAACGGCTTTTCCAAGGCCTATGCCATGACGGGTATGCGCCTGGGCTACGTCTGTGCACCGCGGGAAGGCCTGGCACCGATTTTGAAGCTCCATCAGTACGCCATCATGTGTGCCAATACGACGGCTCAGGTCGGCGGCATTACGGCCCTCAAGGAATGTGACGACGACGTCGAAGCCATGCGTCAGGAATACGACCGCCGCCGCAAGGTCATCTACAAGGGTCTGTGCGACATGGGGCTGCCCGTCTTTGAACCGAAAGGCGCCTTCTACATCTTCCCGGACATCCGCTGCACGGGCATGACGTCGGCGGAATTCTGCGAAAAACTGGTCCAGGAAGAAAAAGTCGCCGTCGTCCCGGGCACGGCCTTTGGCGACCAGGGCGAAGGCTTCGTCCGCATCTCCTACGCCGCCAGCATGGACACCATCCAGGAAGCCCTGAAACGTATGGCCCGCTTCGTAGCGCAATATCGAAAGGACTGATATTTATTTGCAGGGTCGCCCACGTGGGGCGCCCGCTCACGCAAATCTCCAAAGCCCTAACGGGTCGCCCACGTGGCGACCCCTACAGTATAAAATAAATTTAAAACCTGCTAAAAAGGGGCTGTAACATAATAGCCTCATCGAAAAAAATGGACTCAGTTATCTGAGCCCATTTTTTTAAGCAAAAGAG
>NZ_JBBMEU010000106.1:0-4366 GCF_040096415.1 Megasphaera intestinihominis | reverse complement strand
ATTGCGTTTCTTCGCTAACTGACAGAGCTGGTTCGTCGTCTTCTGGCCCTGCTTGGCGGCAATGCTTTGGAGTCTGGTTTTGCGTTTGTTCCAATACTGGTTGATAGATTTAAGTTTACGACCGTCCATGAGGAACGACGTCCCTGTATTGGTAACGCAGGCGGCCAGATTGTCCAGGCCCAAGTCGATAGCCAGGACACGGTCTGACGAGGTTTTCACCGGTTCTGAGTCCTGTAAGTAGCAATACTGAATCTTGAAATACCGTCCGCCATACATGGGACAGATGCGGACTTCCTTGATTTTCTTATCCTTCAGCCTGTCAGGAACAGGAATCCGAATCCGATGACCATTATGGCGTTTCATATATTCACGGCTCATCGGCACGGTTAAGAAGCCATTCTTAATGGTAATAGCGTTCGTCGACAAGATAAGATTGAAGAGACCGCCTTTTTCACGATAGTGTGGCAGGCAGACAGCCTTTGAACCATAGTCACCTGACTTGACTTTCTGCAAAAGCCCGAAAAAAGAACGAAAACTACGGTCGGCTACTTTCAATATCTGTTGAGAAACACCAGCCTGCAATAAGCTGTAATTTTCATTTTTCTTGCAGACATGGCAATTTTTTTCATACCGCAAGAATTGCTGGGTATCGAAATAATGCTGCCGAATCGTATAGACCGCTACATTGTACAGATTATTACTGTATTGGCACATTTCCCGGAGCATCGTATAGTCTTGTTTCGCCAAGCCGCGGATGACATTCGATTGCGTCAAGTACATCTAGGATTCACCTCCTCTGTTATCTACCATTATACTGTAGACGAAGTGAAAAGGCTAAGATGGAAAAGACATAGGGTGGATTTCTCAGGCATCGAACCTGCGAAATCCATCGCCATTGATGCCCCTACCTAAGAGGAAGGAGTCTTCTGGCGAAACTATGATAAAGCAGGCCGTCCGCCTTGGATAGGGACGGAAACATCTTGTTATGAGGAAAAATTCGCTCCATTTATAGATATATGAAGAAAAAGTACAGAGTTTTTTGTGTCAAGGAGAAAAAATTATGATAGAATAAGGGGGTACATATACAGAGTATACTAATTTGAGGAGGTGCGCCGATAATGATGAAGCGGAATATCGTTCTCGTCGGCATGATGGGGAGCGGCAAGAGTCATATTGGCCGCAAGCTGGCTCAGCGCCTCGGCTGGCAATTTGTCGATACGGACCGGCGTATTGAACGGGCTGTGGGCATGACCATTGCCGAGTTCTTTGCGAGCTCCGGGGAAAAAGTGTTTCGCGAACGAGAAATCAATGTCCTGCAGCAAGTCAGCCGCTATCATGAAGCTGTCATTTCCTTTGGCGGCAATTTTCCTATGAATGTCGGTACTTATCGAATCCTGCATCGCCATGGGTTTATCGTCGCCTTATTGTCTGAACCGTTCCGCGTGGAAGAACGGGTCAGCCGCCATATAGGCAAGCGGCCGACTGTCGACTATGAAAATCTTCATGATTTCGTCCACACGATGATGAAACAGTGGGAAGAGGTCTATCCGTACTGCGACTGCGTCATTGATACGACGCGCGGGGGAGCATCACAGATCGTCGAATCCATTGTCCATAAAATCAACGAAAGGCATGTGCAATTCATTGCCAGGGAAAAAAAGGAGATTGATGAAAAATGATCAACAAAATCGGAGTATTGACCAGCGGCGGGGATGCCCCCGGTATGAATGCGGCTATCCGCGGCGTCACGCGGTATGCCATTCAGAAAGGCCTCACGGTGGAAGGCATCATTCGCGGTTATGAAGGGCTGCTGAGTCATGAAACGCGTCCCTTGGGCCGTCGTGATGTCGGCGCTATCATCCATCGCGGTGGTACCATGCTTCGGACAGCCCGCTGCCTGGAATTCAAAAAAAAAGAAACGCAGAAAAAAGCCGTTGCTTATTTGCGTGAACTGGAAATAGATGCTCTCGTCGTCATTGGTGGCGACGGTTCCATGCGTGGTGCCCAGGCACTGAGCCGGTTGGGATTCCCGACGATTACGATTCCGGGCACCATTGATAACGACATGATGGGGACGCAGTATACCCTGGGCTTCGACACGACGGTCAACACCGTCCTGGAATCGGTCAATAAAATCCGCGATACGGCCTTCTCCCACGACCGCGTCGCCGTCATCGAAGTCATGGGCCGTGAAGCCGGTTTCATCGCCCTCAACGCCGGCATGGCTTCCGGCGCCGAAGCGGTCCTGGTCCCGGAACATCCCGTCGATCTGGCTGCCCTCTGCCGTCACCTGGAAGAATCGCACCGCATGAAGAAACTGAGCAGCATCGTCATCGTCGCAGAAGGCGCTGCCAAAGGGGCGGACGTCGTCGATTATATCAAGGAACATACGTATTTGTCGCCGAATCTGACCGTCCTCGGCTACGTTCAGCGCGGCGGGGCCCCGTCGGCTTACGATGCCATCATGGCCGGCCGTTTCGCTCAGAAAGCCGTCGACAGCCTGCTGGCTGGCACGTATAACTGCGTCGTCGGCCTCATCGACAACCGCGTCGTAGCGACACCGTATTCGGAAGCCGAAGCCCTGCGCTATCCCATCGACGAAAACCTGTTCCACCTCGTCCATCTCCTGGGGAGATAGGCGTTCGTGGCTCGTAGTTTGTGGCTCCCTTGATAGGGGAGCTGTCAGCATAGCTGACTGAGAGGTTTGGAAAGAGGTTGTCGCATGAAGGTTCTCGCCGTCATGCGACAACTTTTTTTAGTGCAACGTCTCCGGCCCTTAAGGCCACCTCCAGCTCGGCGCTCCCTTTTGGCAACTGGCCTGCTCTTTCCTGCGGTCAGCACCTGACAGGTCCCAAAGGGCCTATGAAGGGAGACAGGGAAAATGCGTTGACATCTTATAAATATGCACGTATAATAGAGTAGCGTATATATTATCATATGTTATAGAGTGTCATTTAGAGGAGTGTTATCATGTCGTTTGATTTTAGTCTGATTTGGAACTCATTGCCCCTGTTGTTGGCAGGTGCCGGTGTCACTATTGAAATCACGGCAATCGCTGTCGGCCTGGGTTTCATTTTCGGCCTGATTACCAGTGTGTGCCGCTTGTCGGGCGTCAAGACTTTACAGGTCATTGCCGTCTGCTACGTCAATATTATCCGTGGTACGCCTATGCTGGTCCAGATTTTCCTGATTTATTTTGCCCTGCCGATGGTCATTGGCGAACGCATCAACCCCTTCGTCGCTGCCGTCGCTGCCTGCTCGATCAACAGTGGTGCTTACGTTTCGGAAATCTTCCGCGCCGGGATCCAGTCCGTTGATAAAGGCCAGATGGAAGCCGGCCGTTCCCTGGGCTTGTCGTGGATGCAGACCATGCGCTATGTCATCATGCCCCAGGCTTTTAAACACGTCATCCCGCCGCTGGGCAACGAATTTATTTCCATGACCAAGGAAACGTCCCTGGTTTCGGTCATCGGCTTTGAAGAATTGACCCGCCGCGGCCAGCTCATCATAGCCAAGACCTATGGTTCTTTTGAAATCTGGCTGACTGTCGCTGCTATTTACCTGGTCATGACTTTGACCATTGCCCGTCTCGTAAGCTATTTGGAACGGAGGTTCGCAACGGATGATAGAAATTAAAGGTTTGAAAAAAAGTTTTGGCAAGCACGAAGTCCTGAAGGGCATCGACTTGACCATTCAAGATAAAGAAGTCGTCGTCATCATCGGCCCGTCCGGTTCCGGCAAGAGTACGATCCTGCGCTGCATCAACTATCTGGAACAGCCGACGGCTGGGGAAATCATCGTCGACGGCATCAGCATGAGCGATGCCAAGAGCATCAACAATATCCGCAAGGAAGTCGGCATGGTTTTCCAGCGCTTCAATCTCTTCCCGCACATGACGGTCTTGCAGAACATCATCTTGTCGCCCATGAAGACCCGCGGTGAAAGCAAGGATGAAGCGACGAAGACGGCTATCCAGCTCTTGGAAAAAGTCGGCCTGGCCGATAAGAAAGACGCCTATCCCGAAACTTTGTCCGGCGGTCAGCAGCAGCGTGTGGCCATTGCCCGCGCCCTGGCCATGAAACCGAAGTTCATGCTCTTCGATGAACCGACATCGGCATTGGACCCGGAAATGGTCCGCGAAGTATTGGACGTCATCAAGAATTTGGCCAAAGACGGCATGTCCATGGCCATCGTCACCCACGAAATGGGCTTTGCCCGGGAAGTCGCCGATCGCGTCCTGTTCATCGACGAAGGGAAAATCCTGGAACAAGGGAAGCCGGATGACATCTTCTTCCATCCGAAAGAAGAACGGACGAAACTGTTCTTGTCGAAGATATTGTAGGAGAAGTGCGCCCTAGGGGGCGCA
>NZ_JBBMEU010000105.1:0-4418 GCF_040096415.1 Megasphaera intestinihominis | reverse complement strand
ACGACAGGATGTCTCAGCTTATGCAGCAATACGATGTTGCTTATTGAATCGATTTACACAAAACTCTTGACACACCCAAGTACGATTATTAATATAATAGAAGCAGTGTTACGCCAACATTATAAATCACTTGATATTATGAATGCAATTTTAGAATATGATGTATTGGCTGTTTTTATTTATTTGGAAGGATATTCGTATTTGGTATCTTTTCAACCGCCAAAAGATGAAAAGGACATTGAAGTTCTAAATTATTTATGGCAATATGAAAATTCTGATAAAATTCCATATGGTCAATGGAAGAAAGGTTTGGGAATAGAAATAAAGAAAGAAAACACAAATTTAAGAAAAGAATTGTTGAAATATGTACATTTATTTAAAATTAATGAGAAAAAGTTGGTTAAAATGTCAATAGGATGTTATAGATATGTATTTGAAAAAATCCTTAGCCAATCTTATTCTATTAATGAACTTGTGCAAATGGCAGATAAAAAAGATACGGTAGAGCAGTATGTAAAGACTGTATTGTTGTCAAATCCTAAGTTTAAGGCTATTCCACAGTTTACACGGAAAAAAGATAATGATATAAATTTTGATAAACTGAGAAAAATACAAGAAAGAAGAAAAAATCAAATTTTATCAATTATCGAAGAATTTAATAGTGATGAATACCAAAAGGATAAATTAAAAATTGTATATAAAATTCGATATTTGGGAACCGATTTTATCGATTTTGAAAAGATGTTAAAATCGATGCCTCAATTTTCCCATACTTTTTTTCGACTTCATAATAAAATATATAATATCACAATAGAGGAATTTTTGGCAGGGATTGATAAGTGTTGTCGGCGTGTAGGGATACTTGAGTTTTTGCAGTTAATTATGAAGTCAGACTATACTAACATAAAAGCGCAATTGAAAATAAAGCAATTCTGTAAAGAGATAACCCAGAAAGATATAGATAATGGTATTATTTCAATGGGTAAAGAAGATGAAATTAATATAATTAAAGAAGTTGTTGATTATATTAACCGAAATTACCATACTCAAATTATTGAAAAATTAGATAATGATTATTTAGAACATTGTGATTCATATACAATTGAATTTAATGTTTCAAATAGAGAGAATGTTGAAAAGCGTAAGCCTTGTTTTCGCGATATTACGAGACTATCATTAGGGCAAAAAGTTGTTGCAATCTTATCTTTTATTTTAGGATATAGTAAATATGCAGAAGATTTCCGACCTTTGATTATTGACCAACCTGAAGACAATCTAGATAGTCAATATATTTATAAGAATCTTGTTCAAGAGTTAAGGACAATGAAAGGGAAAAGGCAGGTTATTGTTGCGACACATAATGCAACTATTGTTACGAATGCTAAGGCTGATCAAGTTATAGTTATGGATTCAAATGGAGAACATGGGTGGTTAAAAAAATTTGGGTATTCAAATTCTCCCGTAATAAAAAAAGAAATCATAAATTATCTTGAAGGGGGCATAGAATCTTTTAAACATAAAGAAGCTATTTATAAGGATGTATTAAATTAGGTGATACTATTTTATATTCAGGAAAAGGGGCAAAAATTATGGAAATGTATGATCGCGCTTTTCCAGGAAGTATTGTAACGCCTATGAAGTTAAAAAATGGAGAAAGCATAGAGTTAGCATGTTTTATTGAACATCGATTTGCCTTATATTATTGGCTAAAGTGGCACGAAAAATACGACCGCTCTATTTCACTATTGTCGATAGATTATCATACAGATACAATGCCAGAACGTTCAGAACATCAATTTTCAAAAGATAAAGAACCAATTCTATCTATTTGGCAAGATATGGATGAAGGGAATGATACTCAAATTTGTGCAGGATTAACAAATGAGTTATTGGGGCACGTCTATATTTTACATAAAGGAGATGATCATACGATGAATAATTGTGAAACTATCAGTTATTATAATCATCCTGATAAGTTGTTTTCAGCAGATAAAATCCATGGGGAAGAGGAACTGTACCTGGATATTGACTTAGATTATTTTACGAATGGAAAATCAGATGAGCATAGCTGTAAGATATTACTCCGTGAAATGGAACAATTATTCACTACAGATAGAAAAGAATTTTTATTTCCGAAAATTCGAGGGATTACTGTGGCACTAGAACCAATTTATTGTGGCGGATTGTTTAACTCACTATTGCTATTATTGAAATTACAAAAGACACTTTTGGATGGACAGATAATTGGTGATTGGCCATATTGTTAAAATGGGAAAGAACGTTTTTTAGCAGCACTTTACAACCTTTTCTCTGCTACACGAGCGATGAACTGGCTTTTCGGTGGAATCGATTGTCATGATAGTTAAAGTAAGAGCGCAATGAATCGAAAAACGCGATTGTTAGTAGATTTGAATGCAATCGAGACAAATTTTTTGTTAGATAAGGTGGAAAAATGTCTGATATAGTAACTCCTAAAATTCTGCAAAATGTTCCTGTTGGCAACGATGAATTTGCCAGCAAATCACAAGAACACATCGCAGAGTCAATTAAAAAATTGATTCTAAATATTGATAATGAAGAATCACCAATACGACTTATAGGTATTGAAGGCGGATGGGGAACTGGGAAAAGCAATTTAGTAAAAATCCTAGAAAAAAAACTGAAAGGTAAAGGTTACTCTTTTTTTCTTTATGATGCTTGGGGACATCAAGAAGATTTACATAGACGTGCTATCATTGAAGAACTTTCAGATTTTGTTGCTGAACAGAAAATTTGCACTGCTTATACAGCTGATTTAAATCAAATTAAAGAAGAAACATTAGGAACGGAAATTATAACCAATACTATTAAAAATCCAGATTTTTCATGGGCATTTTTTTTCTTAGTGGTCAGTCTTATTTGTTTTTCAGCAAATAATTTTGTGAAAGATATTTATTTCAATTTAAGCTTTTACCTAGGCATAATATCTATCGGGGCTATTGGTTTATCGTTCTTTATCATTATTTTTCAATCATTACGGCAGGCTAAGGGAATCTGTTCATTTTTTTCTAATTTCAAAAATAAAACATTACAAATCTATAATAAAAAAGAAGAAAAAAATACGACGATGAAAAGAATCAATCAGTTAAATCCATCATCTAAATCTTTTGAAAACTTCTTGCAAGTAATCGACAAAGGTCTTAATAATCACAAGCTTGTTATTGTTATAGATAATATTGATCGTATGAATAAAGATAAGGTTAAAGACATATGGGCTACGATTCATATGTGCTTTTCAAGTGCAGCTGAATTGCATAATATCCTTGTTTTAGTGCCGTTTGACAAGAATAAAATTAGAGATGCTTTTTATCAGGAAGAGGAGAATGAATCAAATACCGCGAATGATACTGATAAAAAAATGACTACATATGATACAGAAAAAATTAATCAATTGGCTTTGGTTGATGATTTTATACAAAAGACGTTTTCTTTAGTATTTCGTGTCTCATTACCTGTTTTAAGCGATTGGGAAGCTTTTTTTAGAGAGCGTTGGACAGATGCTTTTAAATCCGTTCAAGATGAGATTGAATTTGACTATGTGAAAAGAATTTTCGATGCTTTTACCGAAGTGATCACACCTAGGAATATTATTGCATTTATTAATGAGTTTGCGACCATCAAGTTGTCGGGGGTTGATAATCAAATTAAATCAAGATATATTGCTATTTTTATTAAAAAGCAGAATTATATTTTATCTAATATTACAGATGCTTTGACTAAATTTGATTATTTAAAGCCATTAGACTATTTGGTTAATCAAGATGGAGGAGATGAATATTTTAAATCTATCGCATCCTTGATTTATCAAGTGTCTCTAGACAAGGGACTTCAAGTTGCCTTGTCTAGACCATTGAAGCAGGCATTGGAAAATCAAGATACGAATGAAGTTGAAAGAATCTCGGCTAATCCTAATTTTGATTCTATGTTAGGAGAAGTTTTAAATCATATAAATAATATGGGAAATGCTGTCATTGCATTATCTCAGTTAAGTCAGGATAAATTTCAGAGTGAGGACATCTATCAAAATAGATGGGATGATATTTTTAGCCGTATAATGAATTGGGATAAAGGACGAGCATATCATGAAGTTATGGATTATCAGTTAATATTGCTCGATAAAATAACGCAAGAAAAGAAAATTACATATACTAAAGAGATTGTTGAAAATTTATATAGTATTAGCAACGAAGAATTTGATCCTAATGTTTTTTCAGATAATATTGATAGACTAGATTTTATAATCAAAAAATACCAAATCAATGTTTTTGAACTTCTGCGTGAACGAAAATGTAGCATTAATCAATATATAATGGGCCCCTTGTCAAGACCACGTTCTAAAATTTTAAGAGTGGCAGTAAGCAGAATTATTCTAAGCAGCG
>NZ_JBBMEU010000104.1:0-4955 GCF_040096415.1 Megasphaera intestinihominis | reverse complement strand
TGGACCTGGACGGAGGAGAAGCCGGCATCCTGGAAAATGGTTTCAAAGGTTTCCGGCGTCGGGTTATAGAGGTGGTAGCGTTCGATGTTTTCCCGGACGTCAGCGCTGAGGCCGTCGTGGCCGTAGATTTCGGCGATGAGCAGGAACGTGCCGCCTGGTTTCAGGACGCGATGGATTTCCTTCAGGTTTTCCGGCGGATTGGGCCAGAAATAGAAACTTTCGACGGTCGTGATTTTGTCAAAGGTTTGGTCGGTAAAGGGCAGGGCTTCGACAGAACCTTCGCAGACTGTCATTTTTCCGGCAGCTATATCGTCAGCATTCGTCTGGCGTGAGGTCTGGACCGACGTCGCTGAATAGTCCACGCCAGTCAGATGGCCCGTCGTGATGTGGGCGCTCATGCGATGGAGATTGGCTCCGCCGCCGCAGCCGATGTCCAGGACCGTTTCATCGCCGCGCCAATGGAAATGGGACAGGCCCCATGCCGTAAGGGCGGCATGGCTCTCATTCATGCGCGCCAGCATCTGCTGCCCCGCTTCCCCGGTCGGTCTGGCCGGATTGCCGGCCGTCGTAATGGCTTTTTGCCGTTCTTTTTCTGTATTGGTCATGATGATAACTCCTTTCGTAATCCTATCATCAAAATCATACCACGATGTCACAGTCAGAGAAAGGGTCGGCGGGCCAGAATTGGAAAATGTGCAGAATTTTGTTAGAATATAAGAAATGATGGCGCGGAATGGAGGCGAATGTGATGAATGACCGTATGCCTGTAGGAATAGATGATTTTCAGAAAGTTCGCGAAGGCTATTATTTCGTCGACAAGACGGATTTTATTAAGGACCTGATTGATAGTCATGGTGAAGTTACCTTATTGATACGGCCACGGCGTTTCGGGAAAACCTTGACAATGAGTATGCTGGACTGGTTCTTTTCAGCTGAAAAAGAAAAGGAAAGCCGGGAGCTCTTCCAAGGATTGCATATTGCTTCAGATGGTGCTGGATATATGAAGCATCGCGGCCAGTATCCTGTCATTTTTTTGACGCTGAAAGGCGTACAGAATGATACTTGGCAATCTTTATATGATTCCTTTTGTTTATTGATGCAGTCAGAATATGAACGGCATGACTATCTACTGAAGGGCAGCTTATTGAAACCGTCTGAACAGGCGTATTATAGACGCATCCTTGATTTGACCGGAAGTGAAGCAGATTATCAGGTCAGCTTGTTATACTTATCCCACTATTTACGCCGCTATTATGACAGAAAAACCATTATCCTGATTGATGAATATGATGCACCGATTCAATGTGCTTACGATCACGGTTTTTATGATAAAGCGATTTCTTATTTCCGGATTTGGTTCAACAACGCTTTAAAAAGCAATGCATCCCTGGCTTTTGCTGTTTTGACAGGGGTATTACGAATTGCTAAAGAAAGTATTTTCAGCGGCCTCAATAATTTAAAAGTATGTTCTGTTATGACTCGGATGTATGCTGATGTCATGGGATTTACCCCATATGAAATAAAGAAAATGGCGCAGGACCTGGCGATGGAAGGGGCTTTATCAGATATCCAGGCTTGGTACGATGGCTATCATTTTGGGGATCAGGATATTTATAATCCATGGTCGGTCATCAATTTTTTCGATCAAAAAGTTTTGGATGATTATTGGATTAATACATCGGGGAATTCGATTTTGAATCAGCTGATGCTGTCGCTGTCTGACGAAAAGCAACAGGATTTGATTTCTCTTTTACGTGGAGAAAGCATATCGGCCATGATTCGGGAAGGCATTATTTATGATGAAATCGGTAATGATGAAGATGCGCTGTATACGATGCTGCTTACAACGGGATATTTGACTCCCATATCTTGCGAAAAAGCCTTTGGCGGTTATTGGTGTGAATTGGTGATTCCGAATCGGGAAATCCAGAAAGTCTGGAAATATGGCATTTCCTTTTGTGGTAAGAAAATTTGTGTAAAACAGGCAGAGTGAAAGGAGCGAGGTTGATGCGGATTGCGATGATGCAGATGGCGATGACTGAGGATATGGAACGGAATTTACAGGTGAGTTATGAGGCTGTGAAGGAAGCGGCCGGGGTGGATCTGCTCTTCTTTCCGGAAGTGCAGCATATGCCTTTTTTGCCGCAGTACACGGCAGACGAGCTGCCGGATTATCTGCTGGACCCTGATGACCCGCGGGTGACGGCCTTTTATGACCTGGCACGGCAGGCACATTGCATGGTGTCGCCTAATCTCTATTTGCAATATCGGGGGCAGGCCTATGATACGTCTTTGTTCATCGACGAAAAGGGGAATCTGCTGGGAAAATCGGCTATGGTCCATGTCACCAGTGCGCCCCAGTTCTACGAACTCGATTACTATACGCCTTCGCCAGATGGTTTTCGCGTCTATGATACTTCTTTTGGGAAAATCGGCGTCGTCATCTGTTTTGACCGCCATTTGCCGGAAAGCATCCGCACTTGCGCTGCCATGGGGGCCGAATTGGTCTTGATACCGACGGCCAATTTGACGACAGAACCGTTAGACCTCTTTGAATGGGAAATCCGGGTCCAGGCCTATCAAAACAATGTCTTCATCGCCATGTGCAACCGCGTCGGCCGGGAAGGAGACGTTACCTTCGCCGGTCAGTCCCTGGTCGTCGACAGTGAAGGACAGACACTGTTCAAAGCGGGTGGGGAAGCCGGACTGGTATATTGCGATATCGACTTGGAAAAATGCAAAGCAAGCCGCCAGGCAAGGCCCTATATTACCTTGCGTCGGCCTGAATTCTATCGTTGAGAAGGGCCTTAAATTTAAAAACCTTCGCTACAAACTACAAACTTAAAACTCAAACAGAGGCTGTCTTAATGCGACAGCCTCTGTTTTTTTTACTTGCATCCTCCTTTTTTATCGGATAATTTTTCTCTTAGCATCTGGTTGATTTCATTTCTTTCTTTTCCCTGTTTTTCCATTTGTTTGATCAATTTATACGCATGAAACAGTGGGGACGGAGCGATTTCAGAACTGAAGAAGCCGATGCCCATGTTCCAGGCCAGCTGTTCGAATACGTCGTCCAGGGCTCTGGAGTCCAGGCCATTGGCATAGGCTTTCAGCAGTTCCCGCATGGCCTGCCGCATCCGTCCGGCACCGACGGCATTGGCCAGCGAAAGCAGGAGGCGGATGTTATAATCGAGATATCGTTTTTCGCTTTTCCAGGTCATATCCCAAAATTCTACAGCCAGTTCGCCCAGCTTTTCATCGATCATGGGATAGTTCGTGATGACCGCCGGCCGTTCTGGCGCATCTTCCACGTTCCCTTTTTCCTCGGTCCGATAGAAATAAGCGTGATATTCATGTTCTGCTGTTTTTTCTGTATAATGCTCATATCCCAGCATTTCCATGATCTCATAGAGGGGGATTGGTTCAAAACTTTGAATGACTTCCATCCCTTCGCCGACGGGAAGCTTGGCTGCCTGTTTTTTCAGCCCATCAAGGAAATTACCGGCGATGCCGCGCACATCAATTTTTTTAAAACTTGCCACTTTATCTTTCCATTCTATATTTTTCATGAGGTCTGCCCCTTTCTGTTGCCTGTTCATGATACGGTCATTACAGGCATTTTTTATTGTTTTCTTCGTCTTTCTGGAATGAGTATAGCATGGCAGGGGAGACAAGTATGTTGGTTTTATAACATAATTCGATAATAAACCGCACTCATGCTGAACTCCATTCTGATAAATAAAAAAATAGCCCGGCAAGGATACATCACCTTGCTGGACTATTATGCGCAAATTTGTAAAAACTAGAGAAACGTTGTGTACTGAACGGTACGCACGGTGGTGGGAGAGGTCGGGATTTAAAATAAAAAATCCCGATTTATTATTTACCCATAAGCCTTCATTTTTTCCATTACCGGCAATCCATACTGGATCTATGGTTTTCACTGAATAGGATATATCATAATAATTCTCCCGAATTGCAATAATAAGTTGAACACCCGGCGAACCTTTATGCAGTAAGTGCTGCAAGCATTTCTTCCCTAAAGCACTCCTCGGGTGTCTTATAGCCGAGTATTTTTCTTGGCAGGGTGTTGGCCCAGCACTCTACTCTGGAAATGTGTTCCACTGGGTAATCCTGGATTTTCTTCCCTTTGGGAAGAAATCGACGGAATAAGCCGTTGTGATTCTCATTCGTACCTTTGTCGCTAGAGCAGTACGGATGCGCATAATAGATCCGTGTGTGACTTAGTTTCTCTAGCTCCGACAGGCTAGAAAACTCACTGCCATTGTCTGTCGTAATGCTGAGGAACACTCGGCTGAAACAGCCGCGGAACATTCCATCCTTCAATTTTCTGAAGGCTGCTATTACAGAGGCACTTTCCTTGTTGGGCAGTTTTCTGATGAGGGAACAGCGTGTCTTGCGCTCAACCAGAGTCAGCAGTACTTCGTCCTTTGAGCGAGATCCCAGTACAAGGTCACACTCCCAATGCCCGAAATCCTGACGCTCATCCACAGAAGGATCGCGCTCATCTATACTGCGGCCGAACTTCTTCTTACGCTCACGAACCCGCTTCCTGGCGTTTTTTCGCTTGACGCGCAAGGGCAGGTCAATACTCTTGATTTTTCCTAGGAGCCCCAGCGTGACATAGTTGTACAGGGTTTTCGTACAGACCATCTCGCCACGTTGAAATTCTCCCGTAACCAGTGCCCTGCCAAAGCAGGCATCGAGCGACCAGTGATGTTCCTGAAGTCTCTTCTGCACATAGTCGAGGAATGCTCCCTTTGCTATGGCGTCGCATTTGCGACCACAGTTTTCGCGATGCGCCTCATAGGTGCTTTGCCCGTCTGCTGCGCGATAGCGTTCCACCTTGCCGTTATAGTATAATGGGCCTGTGAATTCAGACCAGTACTGAAAATTTTAAGAGTGCATGATATAGTATTAAGTAACGAAAATTG
>NZ_JBBMEU010000103.1:0-5262 GCF_040096415.1 Megasphaera intestinihominis | reverse complement strand
TCCGTTTCAGCAACCGTCCTGCCATTCCTTGTAGTCATGGCCTGACGGGCTGAAAAGGCACGTGCGAGCCCCTACAAATTATAATGCACCTTATCAGAAACATCCATGTGCCAGCCACATAAATATGCCATAATAAGGTATCTTGTATTTGATAGAAAGGGAGTGATATGCATGTCAGCTACGGTCTTGACGACGGCTTCCCCCCGTCCCTGCCCTTTGAAATCGCCTTGGGCGACATCCTGGCCAAAGCCATTGCCATGTCGGCCCAGGCCCTCCAGTCCCTGCCGAAAGACCAGCGCCTGCTCATCATCGGGACGACGCCCATACACGGCGGCCTGCTGGTCTTCATTAAACATGCCGTATCACCGGACATCCCGGACGACAAAAACGACCTCCTCCGGGAAGCGCCCTATGCCCAGTTCGTTCCGGACCTGAATCAGTTCTCCCGGCTCTACGAGGCGACCTTCCGCTATGACCTCCACAACCACCTGGCCAGCCTGTATTTGACGATTCCCTATCAGACTTGATTGGAAGTGATACTCAGCCATGCTTTACAACATCGTGACCGTTTTCCTGATGACGACAGCCCTCATGCCGCCAGCTATCCTCCAGTACTATGCCTTTGAACCCTTGCTGAAGCATCGGCAGAAAGTCCTCGTCCTGGGTGGATATGCCGTCCTGTACCTCATGGAACTCCTCTTTTTCCTCTATATGTTCGTCTGGGGTCCCTGGGAACACAGCTTCATCTTATATAAAAAAGTCTTTGTCATCGCCTGGATTCCCCATTTTCTTTGGGCCGTCGTGACGATCCGGCCTTATGTATTCCTCCATCTCTACGTCTTTTCCATCCGCGCAGCCTGTACGATCTTCGTCCACACCCTGATGGCCCTGATCCTGCTGGCCATCTTCCATGGCGACAGCTCCCGGCCGGCCCTGTCGGCAGCCATCTATCCGGCCCAATGGCTGTTCTATATCGTCTGCTACATGGCCCTTATGCCCATGCTGCGCCGTTATTTCAATGAAGTCTTCGTGAAATACCGTCATCTGACGACGCATCACTATTGGAAATACATCAGCATGCTGCCGCTCTTCCTGCTGCTGGACATGTACTTCATCATGGCCAGTTCGGACGTCCTCATCATGGACCGGATGCTCCTGCCCCGCAGTATCCTGCTCCTGGCTTTGCTCATCATCGCCCAGAGCATCCGCACGGGCCTCCGCTAAACCGATCAGACCCTGAAGATGTACGAACGGACAGAAAATATGACAGCCCAAATCGAAGCCAGCTACGATTATACCCATTCCCTGCTGGAGTCACAGAACCAGATGAAGGCCATATATAAAAAACGCAAGGCCTACCTGGACGAACTGGAACAACTCATCGTGTCCCATCGTTCCCAAGAAGCCTTGCAGCTCATCGAGGAAATCGGTGCCGAGCTGAATCAGACCAAGCGCAAACAGTATTGTCAGAATCCCCTGGTCAACGCCGCCTTGTCGACGTATCTGGCCAAAGCCGAAGCCCTGCACATGCCCATTACCGTCAAAGCCGTCATCCCCAAGGAAAATACGGCTCTCAGCTCCGACCTGGCCATCGTCTTGTCCAACCTCATCGAAAATGCCATCCATGCCAGCGAAAAGCAGCCCGGAAGCCATCGCGCCCTGTCCCTGCTGACCATCTGCCAGGGCGACATCCTCAGCATCCTGGTCAAGAACCGCTTCGACGGGACCGTAGCCCTCGATGAAGACGGCCTGCCGACGACAAAGGTCAAGGGCCATGGCATCGGCATGAAATCGCTGAGCCGCTTCCGCGACACCTATGACGCCAGCGTCCTCTGCACCTGTGAAGACGGCTGGTTCTCTACGTACATCCGCGTCCCCTGGGGCAAGGGCAGCCCGTCTTAGACGACGCCTGTACCGTCGAAGGCCGGGATGAAGGCGTCGCTGGCACTGCCTTTTTCCTGGACGAAGCCGTCTTCGATGCCGCTGTCGAAGAGGTACTGTTCGGCTTCATCGTACTCTTCGTCCGACAAGGGCCGGTCGATTTCGGGGTATTCCCCGGCCCGGCCGCAGGGTACATACTGGCGCATCAAACTGAATAAGACCTGGCCGTCATCGAAGTGGTCTCGCACCCAGTCGATGACGGCTTTCGTATTGTCTACGCAGCCCGGCAGGATGAGGTGGCGGATGACGACGCCCTTCTGCAGGATGCCGTCGTCGTCCATTTCATAAGGGCCGACCTGGTCGTACATGCGCAGGATGGCCGCCGTGGCGACTTGCGGATAGTCTTCGGCAGCACTGTAGCGCTTGGCCAATTTCGGGTCGAGGTATTTCAAATCGGGCAGATAGATCTGCACTTTGCCCTTGAAATCGTCAATCGTCTCCTGCGATTCATAGCCGCCGCAGTTGTAGACGACCGGTACCGGCAGGGGGGCGGCCAGACTCGCCAAGATGGCCTGTTTATACGGCGTCGGCGTGACCAGGTTGATGTTGTGCGCCCCCTGGGCGATGAGCCGGCCGTAAAGCTCCCGCAGCTTGTCCACCGTAATGGGCACGCCCGTCCCGCCCATGGAAATGGTGGCATTCTGGCAGAAACAGCAGCGCAGGTTGCAGCCCGTGAAAAAGACGGCGCCAGAGCCGTGGCTGCCGCTGATACAGGGTTCTTCCCACTGGTGCAGGGCCGCCCGGGCTACGACGGGCTGGAGCGGACTGTGGCAAAAGCCGGGCATCTTTTTTTCATCCCAAAAGGCCGCGCGGACGACGCCGCAGCGGCGGGGACAGTCATTACAATAGGTTTCCATAGTTTTCTATACCTCAGTCAAAAATTTTTCCGGGATTCAGGATATTCTTCGGGTCCCAGGCCTGCTTCACAGCCTTCATCAAGGCCAGTTCCACCGGATCCGTATACTTGGCGAACAGGGCCTTGCGGGCCTGACCGATACCGTGTTCCCCGGAAATGGCACCACCCAGCTCATAAGCTGCCTGGCAGGCCTTATCTTCAAAGGCGGCGACTTTCTGCTTTTCATCCCCTTCATCGGCGAAGCCCTTGCGCAGGACATCGAGATGGATATTGCCGTCGCCGGCGTGGCTGACACCGCGGAAGACGACGCCCAGCGCCTGTCCCAAATCCCGTAAGCGTTCCATGAAGGGCAGGAGCCGGTCCGGCGGGACGACGAAGTCTTCCATGGCCGCCACGGGGCAGTCCGCAGCCGACGCTTCCGTAAAGGCCTTGCGGGCCTTCCAGACTTTATCGGCGTCGGCCATGAAGACATCGACAGCTCCCAGGCGGCGGCAGACTTCATCGACAGTGACGCAGTCGTCATCGAGCGTTTCGTCCCGCGAGCTGTCGAGCTGGATAATCATATAGGCGCCGCCGGCCGGGCAGGGCTGTTTTTCTTTGAGCCAGTCCTGGACGACGGAAATGACGTCATAGTCCATGAATTCCAGGCACGTCGGCGTAATACCTGCCTTGGGCAGGGCCGTGACCAGGGCCAGGGCCGTTTCCGGCGACGGAAAGACGGCCAGGACGTGGGCCGTGGCCCTGGGCAGGGGTACGAGCTTCAAAGTCAGCTCCGTAATGATGCCCAGCGTCCCTTCGGAACCGATGACGATTTTTTCCAGGGGATAACCGGCCGTCATCTTGTGCAGGCGCTTGCCGAGATGGGCGATCTGCCCGGTCGGCGTGACGACTTCGATGGCGTAGATCTGATCCCGCGTCGTCCCGTACTTGACGGCCCGGTTGCCGCCGGCATTGGTCGCGCCATTGCCGCCAATACAGCAGCAGTCGCCGCTGCAGGGGTCGCCGGCATAGAGGAGGCCGCGCTTGCGGGCTTCTTCCTGTATCCGCGCCGTAATGACGCCGGCCTGGACGACCATGTACATGGCGTCTTCATTGATTTCTACGATACGGTCCATCCGTTCCGTACTGACTACGATGCCGCCGCGGCTGTCGGCCACAGCTCCGCCTTCCAGGCCGGTCCCGGTCCCCCTGGGGATGACCGGGATGACGGCGTCATTGGCCAGGCGGACGACAGCCGCCAATTCTTCGGCCGACGCCGGCAGGACGACGACGTCGGGCAGACAGGCTGGCCCGGTCCCTTCGTCTTGTCCATAGGGAATCTTTTTATCCCGGTCCGTCCAGACATATTTAGCGCCGACGATGGCTTCGAGGTCCGCGACGACGGCCGGGGTTACGTGATTATACTCCATAATGACTTCCTTCTCAGGCTTCCTGCCCGAAGATAAATTTTAAATAACTTTCCTGGAACTGGCGATATTTCCGCTTGGCCAGGGGAATCTTATGGCCCTGGATTTCGATGTAATCGCTCTTGATGACGCGGATAGCCGACTGGTTGACGATATAGCCTTTCCCAGGCGATACGAACTGGCCCGGCGCAATGGCATCCAGCGTATCCAAGAGACTAGCCAGGGACTGCCGCGTTTCCAGCAGCAAGTGGTCTGCCGTATAGACCTGCTGGATGTGCCCATTGCTTTCGACGTAGAGGATGGCGTTGACTTCTTCGACCTGGATACCGCCGCCGACGAGGCGGAAGATCATCTTGCCGCTGTGGCGCTGGCGGATGCTTTCCATGACGCGGTCCATGGCCTGGTCGAACTCTTTCTGCGTAAAGGGCTTGACCAGGTAATGGGCAGCCCGGACGGCAAAGGCTTCGACGGCAAATTCTTCGCTCGTCGACAAGAAGACGATTTCCGCCCGGCTCTTCTGCTTGCGCATCTCTGCGGCAATGTCCGTCCCCAGCAGGCCGGGCATACAGATATCCAGCAGGACGATGTCGAAATTCCCTTCCTTTTCAAAAGCATCGACGAAATCCATGGCATTGTTATAGGTAAAGACTTCGGTCGGTTCCTTTTTATCGTGGAAATACTGTTGGACTGCCTTTTGAATGATGTCCAACTGTTCCTGTAAATCATCACAAATCGCAATTCGTACCATCGTGACGCCTCCTTTCAATAAACAAGTATTTTACAAGTTTATTATATCACCAGATTCGTCTCAAGCCGTCCGATGTGTCACGAAATGGCGCATTTTTGACGCGTAGCGGCGTTCAGAAGAAGGTATTTACCATCATGCATGGTCCCTTTTTCTCTATAGTAGGGGCGCCCATGTGGGGCGCCCGTCAGCATATGCAAGAATCCCGTTATCACTGATTTGCCTGAGCGGGCTCGCCACGTGTGTTATGTGCAATAACATAGTTTACATAAATAGGGGTCTTCCCCCTACTGAAAAAAGTGATACTTTTAGGC
>NZ_JBBMEU010000102.1:0-5318 GCF_040096415.1 Megasphaera intestinihominis | reverse complement strand
CTTCGCTGCTTAGAATAATTCTGCTTACTGCCACTCTTAAAATTTTAGAACGTGGTCTTGACAAGGGGCCCATTATAGTCAGGACTATAATTTTCGCCCACGATGGTTGGTATTGCAATACTTGAGCGGGGAATTTTGCCATAAACAATAACCTCTGAAATATCTGTCATAATATTATCCTTTTCTAAGGGAGAATCAAATGCAAAGGCATCGTACAAATACTTTGAGGACGGCGTACCCGGAACTAACATCGTACCAATCACACCTTGCTTTATAACTTCTCTTGGCTGCCCATCTTTGTATGTAAGAGCAGTCTCAGCAATCGGCTGCTGTGATTGGGCATAACGAAATCTTGTTTGCAAATGACTTATTTTCCAATCTTTGAATTTACTGACTATCTGGGCAGCAGAATATTCATTAATTACATCATTTTCAATTGCCTTCCTCTCTGCCAACTTGCACATAGATGAATGAATTATGGTGATTGGAATACTTGTTTGTTGACTAATTTTTTGGAGAAAGTCGCTATAATTTAAGGGTTTGTCAATAGTATATGTTACCCCTGTATTGTCTTTTAAATCCATTTTGCCTAATTCGTCATTTACCTTAATTTCCTCACGTTGGCTGTAGACGGTTGTTCTTGCAAAAGTATCATGTGCACAGAGAATTTCAAACAAAACATTAGGAATTTCAGCTTCCAATTCTCGCTCGTAAAATAGATAGTACTTTCTGTTAATAGCCAACCATAATTCTTTTAGTTCCGAATATACAGCCTTACGAATTTTAATAGTACTGTTATTTTTCTTATTACGGTTTGTAACCTTTCCACTTTTAACTCCAGATGTGAATTCAGGATATTCAGCAAAGAATTCATTCCGGCGCTCAGTGTTAATATTCATATGAGAATCAATATATCGTTTTGTCAAGAGCTCAACAAGGAGTGTCGTTGAATCTATTTTTCTTGCTATCGCAATGCGATCCAATTCATTCGAATCAATTTTTGTGGTTTCCGGAATCTCATTATTAATTTCATCTACCAGCCTTTGAGCAAAATCAGCCTCTGTAAAATCTACGATATAGTTCAGCTGAAACTCCTCATTAGAGATGCGGTTCCCATTTTCGTCCACAGGAAGGCGCAATCCGCGTCCTACTTCTTGCAATTTACTATTTTCACTACCACTTGAACGTAATTTTGTAATAGTAAATATATTTGGATTGTCCCATCCTTCCTTCAGTGTCCATTTAGAAAACAGGAAGCGGCGCACATTATAAGAGCCATCTTTATTCACAAAGGAAAGTAATCCTTTCTTGTTACGGAGAATGTCATCCACTTCCTTTGCAATATCCTCATCTGAATCACTGTTATCCTGCGCAAAATACCCTGCATGGCAACCAGGAATATCTGCAAGACTTGCTTTCAGATATTCTCTATATTCATCTTCTTCAGGTGGAAGATTTGAAATCAGTTCTGTTAGTTTTTCTTTAAGCAGGCGTTCAAACATTTCTCTGAGATATGGTGCCTTCTCATCGTCTGATTTACGATAGGATGAAATATCATCAATAAAAAACAGTGCTAATGTTTTTATCTTAAATTGGCGTCCTGAAAAATTTTGTCGTTCAGTTTCAAAATGTCTCTGAATTGCCAGTTTTACCATTTGTTCCTGATAGGAAGACGAATAAATATCAGTATTAAACTCTTCTCCCTGGTATTTTTTTTGTCCATTTGATAACTCGATGAAGTTTTTCCCAATCGCAGTGATTTTTATCCCCTCAAACACAGAATCTATCATAGATAAAGAATCTCCAGCTTCGAGTGTAAAAGTTTTAGGGGATTTATTCTGTCTGCGTAATTGAAAATTCGCGGAGGTTTTAGCAATAACAGAAACGATTTTGACTTTCTCCTCTTTTGAAGATAGCGGCTCAAAATGTTCCTTAGCAACTCCCTTAATCAGGTTTTTATTGAAAGCATCGCATGCATTAAGTTCATATATCAAATTATTATAATCTTTGACGGTTACTTTATTCCTTCCGCTCCCTACAATAATTTCGGGAAATGTTGCGCCAAATCGGATAATCATCTGTGGCTGAAGCTCTGTAGTGATTGTCTTATATGCTTTCTGAGCACGAGAAAAACGATGGGCCTCATCAATAATAACTATAGGCTTCGTTGCACGCAGTGCATCAAATGGTCTGTAAAATCCTTCAACAAGATAATCATAGTCGGATCTGGTCAACATCTTGCCACTTGTAAGTAATTGCATGTTAACAAGTAGAACATATATTCTATTCGTATTCTGGCAGGAGCCTGATACAAAATCCCTAACAGGAGCAGGCATAGCAAGAAACCCCTTTTTCTTGGTTTTCGGGCTTTCCAGAACGCCAAGCTCAATTTCACAATTGTATCCGCAATCGTCGGCAAAATGATGACGCACATACTTATCCTCGATAAACTGTCGTGTTCCGGCTTTTATCGACAGGGAAGGCACTGCAATAATATATTTATTGAATCCATATCGCTTGTGCAGTTCATAGATGGCTTGTGTGTATACATATGTTTTACCCGTTCCTGTTTCCATTTTGATATCAAGATTCAGGTAATGTCCAGTATCCGGGTTTGCATTATGGCGATAATCCTCGCGTATGTTCCTTTGCAACATACGGATATTGGCAGAGATACATTGCTCATCATATAAAAATGTTGGATTTTGATATGCTAGAGTCGGTGGCGTGATTGTTACGCCTTTAAAAACAGCTGATATAGCATCTACTGCTTTTTGCTGATGTTCAAGACCCCGTTCGAGTATTAGTTCCAAACTGCCACCTCCATTAATAGCGAATGTCAAGATTGACCTTTAAGTTTTTCTCGGAATCACGCAGTATCTTCACGTTTGTTTTCAAATTTTCCATATTCACAAAGTTAAAGCTATAACCGAATACTACGATGTTCTGCGGGTTGAATCCGCCATCACTATTATACCGGTCTATCAGTGCCTTAATTGCATTCTCATCCATTTCAGGTTCAATCAGATACAGATGATTCTCGCACCAATATGCAGTATACCCGGCAAGGTTAATCATCTGACAGTGGTTCGTGAAAGTATAGCCATCATGAATAAGCCAAGTGGTCAAAATAGTATTTGTTCCAAATAGTTCATAAACAGTTCTGTTCGTGACAAATCCAGAATTATCGAACTTCTCCAGCTTATCCAAAGTAGGTTCATCAATGGTTTTGAGGGTATAATGCTTAAAGCCGAGATCAACGGAAGTATCTGGGTATTCTGCTCTTATCTTTTTGGCAGCACGAAGAATACGCTCATATCCAATGTAATCTAACGTATGAGGATACTTAAGTCCATCAACGAAAGCAATCATCTTTTCAAATTTGGTTTTGTCTGACTTTGAAGCTTTATTTAACTTTTCATTAAGATCTTCCGGTAATTGAACGGATATTATTTTTCTATGACCATTATCCTCCGCATTGAGTTGAAAGATTGCGTCAATTGATGTAGCAGACCCTGAAAAAAAGTCTAAAAATAAATCCTCTGCATTTCCACCAATTGTAAATATCTTTTTTATCAAGTATGTTGGTTTAGGAAAATCAAATGCAGCACCCATGTCATATGTGCCAAGCTCAGTAGATCCTTGTTCCGTGATGACCCCAGTTTCTTCCCAAATATCATCATCTTCATCTGGAAGATCTCCAATCACATCATCATTATACCAAATGGTCTTCGCCTTAAAAGTGCCTTTACGATATTTCTCATAACAACCAAATTCACCTGTCGTCTTTTTTCGAGCAACAACTTCACTTACCATAGAATCCTTATTGTTATTAGCTTTGAATTTTTTTGTCCCCCATCTCCAACAACTTTCTTTTCCTTCGCTGTTTAATGGTAAAATTTCAATATGGAACTCATCGCTTTTTTCTAATGAAACAGGAGAATAACCACACGCATCCACTATATCGGGGTTCGTATATATTGAATAGAATAAATTAGGTCGGTTAAATTTTCCGAATTTGGGATTTCGATTTCTTAATTCACGTTCTTCGAACTCTCCAATATTGTCTTTCAATGAAAATGCTCCAGAACCTTTTGATAATTCGTTAAGAATGGTATCTGGATTTTTTGTATATACCAAAAGATACTCATGTGTTTTGGCAAGCTGTTTATATGTTTGCCCTCTCTTATTGGATTGCACGATAATGTTTGCAATAAAATTATTTTCACCAAAAATATCGTCACAAATGAGTTTAAGATTCGCTTGTTCATTATCGTCTATTGAAATAAAAATCACTCCATTATCTGAAAGCAAATCTCGCGCTAATTGAAGTCGTGGATACATAAACAGCAGCCAAGCAGAATGAGAAGCAGATCCCCTACTTGTAAGATCAATAATGCGAGTAGCTTCCTCCTCATTAATACTCAATTTCTCCATTAGGCTTTTAGCCGTAAATTCAAAATTGTCGTTGTAAACGAAGCCATCCGTTCCTGTATTGTAAGGAGGATCAATGTAGATACATTTCACCTGTCCGGCATAAGATTTGAGCAGATGTTTCAGACCATCCAAATTGTCACCACTAATATATACATTCTGGCTATTTTTGTTCTCAGATTTTAAATTATGCTCGTCATCAGGAACGATTACGGTTTCTGTATCCAGTGCAGCGAGCATTTTTGCATAGTTTTTACCCAGAAAACGAAGTTCATATCCTTCTTGAGACACAGTAACTTTATCGTTCAGAAATTCCTTAAAACGTGTTATATCGAAACTGCCATCTGAGCGGAAACATGAAGGAAAATTCTCTTTCAGAACTTTTATCTCCCGATTGTTAGGAGTAACAGATTCATTTTCCCTTATAATATTTCTAATCATCTTGAAACCTCCGCCTTTGTATTATCATCTTCTACGTCAGAATCTTTTATAAACTCCATCATATCATTCGGCGTACAATTCATTGCCTTACAGATGCTTTCAACCTTCTCAAGCGCAATGTACTGTCCATTCTTTATTTTCGTTATAATATTGGCTGAAATATGCGCACGACGCATTAACTCAGCATTTGAAATATTCTTTTCAATCATCATGTGTAGTAAAGGCTTGTAACTAACCGCCATATCTCTTTTCCTCGTTTAATCATAGCAAAAAATTTTATTTACCCAGTGAGTATATCACACTTCCGTGAATATATAAATGTTTTTGTGCAAGTTTTAAATTCCAGCACTTTACAACTTTTACGCCGGTAGTGTCAACTCTTATGTGTAAACTTTTATAGTGTAGACTGAAAGATCAATCCGTGAACATCTCCAACAACTCCG
>NZ_JBBMEU010000101.1:0-5544 GCF_040096415.1 Megasphaera intestinihominis | reverse complement strand
GGACTAAAACTGGGCAAAGTGACGAATCAACATTTCACCCAAATCAGCCTGAGCTATCTGCGTAGTACCTTGAAACACCTGTGTGAACGCTACGGGATAACCTATCTGGAACAGGAAGAGTCCTATACCTCTCAGGCCAGCTGCCTGGATTTGGATGATATTCCCGTATACCAGCCGAATACACCCTATACAGGAACGTTCAGCGGGAAACGAGTCCAGCGCGGCCTGTACCGCTTCGCCAACGGCAGGACAGTCAATGCCGACATCAACGGCGCCGCCAACATACTCCGTAAAAGTAAGCAGAACTTCGATTTCGAAGGACTGTGTAAGGGGCTTTTGGACAGCCCTTTGAGAATAAGGCTATCCTGATTTCAGGAGGAAACTTAAACAGCAACCTTCTCAAGAATCTCCCGCTTCTATAAGCGGGAGAGGTTCAAAATATCTATAATTAAGGATGGATTCCTATGCAACATGATAAGAATAAACTAGCCATCAGCGCTGCCAAATTGTATTACCAGTCGGGCTTCAGCCAGGCCGAGATTGCCAAAGAGCTGCAGCTGTCCCGTCCGTCGGTATCGCGGCTTTTACAGTACGCCAAGGACATGGGCTTCGTGCGCATCGAAATCTTCGACCCCATCGAAGACCAGGGCCAGCTGGCCCAAAAAGCCGCCGCCGCATACGGCCTGCGCGATGTCTGCATCGCCAACGCCCCTATCGAAGATGAAGAAGAGGTCAAGAAATATATAGGCCAGCGCGGCGCTGCCTATATCAATGAAATCATCCAGGACGGGGACATCATCGGCGTCGGCTGGGGCACGACCCTGCACAGCCTGTCCCACCAGCTCATCCCCCATCCCCTGAAGGGCGCCCAGATTGTCCAGCTCGAAGGGGGCATCACCTTGTCGACGAGCGAAACCTTTGCCAATGAAATATTGGAAAAATTCGCCAAGAACTATGAAACTATCGCCCAGTACCTGCCGCTGCCGGTCCTCTTCGACTCGAAAGAGGTCAAGGAAATGGTCTACCGCGACCGCCACATCAAGCGCGTCCTGGAACTGGGCCGCAACGCCAACATCGCCATATTCAGCGTCGGCACCGTCCGCGACAATGCCTTGTTCTTCCGTCTGGGCTATGCCGACGCCCAGGAAAAGGCCTACCTCAAGAGCCACGCCGTCGGCGATATCTGCTCCCGCTTCTTCGATAAAGACGGAAATATCTCCAGCCAGGAGTTGAACGACCGCACCGTCGGTATCGCCCTCGATGACCTGCGCAACAAAGAATACAGCATCCTCCTGTCCGGCGGCGAAGGCAAAATCGCCAGTATCCGGGCGGCCCTAAAAGGAGGCTACGCCAACGTTCTCATCACCGACCAGTTCACAGCCAAACGATTACTGGAGAAGGTGTAAAAAAAGAGGCTGTCGCATATGCGACAGCCTCTTTTTCTATAGGGGCGACGTGGGGCGCCCGCTCCGGGATATGTACGGGATATGTACGATTTTCCAATCAGTCTGCTAAAAAATACTCCAAATCCTAGCAGGAGCGTCCACGCGGCGCCCCCTACAATCACGGGGATATCGGCCCGCTTATTAACGAACAAAGAACCACTAACCACTGGAAAGGGCGTCAGCCCTTTCCCTTACTCCCAGGCGCTATCGGGCAGGGCGGTGATGCTGGCCCAGGCGTTATTGATGGCAGCAGCCATCATTTTTTTGCCCGGCGGGTCGAGATGGAGTCCGTCCAGGGCCAGTTCGGTCTTGAGTTCGCCGCGGCTGTCGGCCATGCCCGGCGTGATGTCGATATGGACCTGCGTGTCGATGTAGTCGTTGACTTCGGCAATGGCGCCGCGCCAGTCATCGGCCGTATCCTGGTCGAAGGCAGCCTTGATGTTCTCCGGATTGAGCGGCGGAATGGTCAGGAAAACGGGCTTGATGCCATGGCTCAGGCATTTTTCCTTCAACGTCTGTAAGTCACTGATGACTTCACCGGCCGGCACGCCGGCGCGGAGGCTGTTGGAGCCGATGAGGATAATGACATACGACGGCTTGAAGGGCAGGACGTCGCGGTCGAAGCGTTCGACGCCCATGGCGCTCGTATCGCCGCTCTGGGCCAGGTTGATTGTCGGGAACATGAGATACGAAGCGTAACTGAAGTCCCAATCCGTCGGCGAATAGGAAATACTGCCGCCACCGTGGCTGATACTGTCGCCAAAGATAGCGACGACGCCCTGTTCCGCTGCCGGGTCCAGCTCAAAGGGCAGGGCATCGGAATAACCGCCAATAGGATTGCCTGCCCCATCCAGAGCCAGGACGCGCCAGTAAAAGGGCTTATCGCCCATGCGGGCCTTCTGGTCGTACTGCTGGGCATATTGCGGCGTGTAACTGTCGATGCGATGAATCGACGGCGCCGTACCATTCGGATCTTCCGGCAAATCGTTGAGGATTTCTACTTCATACTTGGCTGCCCCCGGTACGGCTATCCAGTCGTAGACCGGATAGAGCAGGGTCTGTCCCGGTCCCTGGTTGAAAAAGGACAAGGGCGTCGGCTTTTCCGTAAAAGGCTGGAAAATATCGACATGCGCTTCTTCGATATCCGAAAATTCACTGACCGGACGGCCCTTCAAATCGAGGCCGCGGACGCGCCAGTAAAAGACCTGTCCCAGGAAGGTATCGGGCAAATCCAGTTCCAGTCCCGTCGTATAAGCCTTCTGGTCATCCATGAAAGGCTCGTAAGACGTACTGACCTTTCCGTCATCGCCTTTTTCTTCCTCTTTCTTCAAGATCTGCACGTCATACATGACAGCCCCGTCGACACGGCTCCAGCGCAGGATGGGATGGCCATCAGCCGGATCCGTCGCCGGATAATGGAGAGTGACATGCGGTTTTTCCCGCAAAGCCGGCATGTCATCACTATCGGCCTTTACATGCTGCCGCGCTTCTTCCAGGGCCACGTCGACACCGTGGGAGTCCGTCGACTGACGGGCGCCGGCAAAGATGCCGACCCCCAGGGTCAGGGCCATGAGAGCCGTGATAAAAGCTAATTGTTTACGCATTCTTCTCCTTCTTATCTTTCTTATAACCGTACTTCTGGGTCCAGGCTTTATTCTGCTTCTGGATTTCCTTCTTGCTCAACATGGCCGGCTTGGCTTCCAGGGCCGACTGGATATTCTTGACGATAGCCGGCTGATCATCACCGTCAGCACAGGTCATGATGCGCAAGTCGTTGACATAGACATCGTTACCGCGGGACGCTACGTTCCACGACGGCTGCTTCTTGTTCATCGCTTCCGTAACGACCTTGTCGTCTTTCGTCGCTTCGCCGTAGACGTCATGCGTAGCCCGGGCCAGATTGCCCGCTACCAGGAAAGCCCGGCGCCGCGACGAATACGTCCCGGCTGCAGCCGGTGTGACGACGGGTTTGGCATTGACATAGACCGTGTTGCCGCCGACCTGGACGCGGTTGCCCGACCACAAGGTCATGCGGCCGGCCAGCTTTTCAATACGGCTCGACATCTGAGGATGATTATTCGGACTGATGACGCGCTTGAAGCCTTCCTGCCACAGTTCGCCGTACTGTTCGTAAACGTACTGCATGGACGAAGCCGCGCCGCCGACATTGTAGGCCGTGTTCTTGAAGACATTGAAGCCCGTCGCATCGGCCTGTTTTTCCTGGTCCATAGTGACGAATTCATTGTCGATGTAATTGACGGCCACACTGCCCAGGAGAATGTCGAGGACGTCGGCATTACCGCCAAGGGAAACGTCGATGAGCGTCGAAATACCGATACTCTTGAGGACGCCGTTGATGGCATGGCGTTTTTCGCCGTGCTGCATTTCATGGCACATGGTAAAGGCCAGTTCATCGTCGTTGAGGGCATCGAGCATCCCCTTATTGACGGAAATGACGCCGCCAATCGTTTCAAAGGCGTTCAACTCTTTCGACGGGTTGGCATAGACATCGTAATTGCGCTTGATGAGGCCCGTCGCTACGAGGTTGCGCTGGATATTTTCCAGACGGTCGCTGTAGGCTTCATTATCGACGACACCAGTCTTGGCCTGCGTATTGGCCAACATCTGCTTCTGATTGTTGTTGTCCATCTGGAGCAGCTGCTGTTTGGCCAGAGCCATAGTCGCTGCCCCATAGAGCAGGATCTGCGCCGTCGACGCAGCCGAAGCGATGGCGACAGGCGCCACGCAGAGAGACAGGCTGGCAACGAGAGTCGTCAGCCATTTTTTCCATAATTTCATCCCTATCATCCTCCCTCATCCGTTAGCGAAAGCTGTTCCCGGCAGAGCTTCTCCTTCTTCTTTTTCGTCCACTGCTTGATTTGCCATTCCCAATGCATGGCCTCGTGTTTTGTAGGAAAACCCTGGCACCAGGCCAGGGTTACAGGGCGACGGGAACGGGTATACTTAGCCCCTCTGCCGTCATTATGCGCTGCGACCCGCCGGGGCACATCCAGCGTCCAGCCCGTATATAAAGACTGGTCGGCGCAGCGCACCATATACGTATAATATAACATGAAGCCCTTAGGCTTCTTCCGTGACGATTTTCACCGTATTCAGGACAACATCTTCCAGCGGTTTATCGGCAAAATCGGTCTTGACTCTGCTGATGCCTTCGACGACGTCATAATCCTTGACGACCTTGCCGAAAATAGAATGATGGTTCTGGAGCCACGGCGTCGGGACGACCGTCACGAAGAACTGGGAACTGCCCGTATTGGGGCCGGCATTGGCCATAGCCAGGACACCGGGTTCGCTGAAATCGAGGCCCGGACCGAATTCATCAGGAATCGTCTGTTTCGAGCCGCCGCATCCCGTACCCGTCGGGTCGCCGCCTTGGATCATGAAATCGGCAATGATGCGATGGAAAATCGTGCCATCATAAAAACCGGATTTTGCCAAATTCACAAAATTTTCGACCGTAATCGGTGCCTTGTCTGCAAAAAGTTCTACCGTAAAATCGCCGCGGTTCGTCTGGAACACAGCGTATGTTTTATTGTCTGCCATAGTAACAGCCTCCTGTGTATATAATAAGGTATTGTATACGTTTATATTACCGTAGAATAGGCAATTCCGCAAGTAGTTAGGGCGCTAAAGCGCCCGCAGGCCGCCTCGGACTCAGATGCCGCTACGCGGCAACAGACTCAGAATAACGACATCGCCTCGAGTAACCCTCGGCTCGTAAAAATCGCCCCAATCGGGGCCTTTTCGTAGGGGCCGTCCCGACGGGCGGCCCGCCGCGAAATTCCACCACAGCTCACTCTGGCATGATGGCAGGTTTTTTGAACCTCTCCCGCTTATAGACGCGGGAGATTCTTGAGAAGGTTGCTGTTTAAGTTTTCTCCTGAAATCAGGATAGCCTTATTCTCAAAGGGCTGTCCAAAAGCCCCTTACACAGTTCCTCGAAATCGAAGTTCTGCTTACTTTTTCGGAGTATATTAGCGGCACCGTTGATGTCGGCATTGGCCGTCCTGCCGTTAGCGAAACGGTACAGGCCGCGCCGGATTCGTTTCCCGCTGAACGTTCCTGTATAGGGGGCATC
>NZ_JBBMEU010000100.1:0-5709 GCF_040096415.1 Megasphaera intestinihominis | reverse complement strand
TTGTAAACGATGTGCTTGCATAAAGTGTAAAGGATGTCCTTGCACAAAATGTAAACGATGTTATTCTTGACAACGTGGGCGCCCCTACGGGGGTTATTATACCATAATCAAAAAATGGCAGGTAGTGGTCAGGCCCATCCATTCGTGATATAATATAACATCAGTTAATTTTTTTTAGAAAGGAAGGCCGGGAAGATGGAAGAACGAGCCCGACAGCTATTGACAGCTTTAGAGGATGCAGGCTTTGAAGCCTATGTCGTCGGCGGTGCCGTGCGCGACCTGCTTATGGGAAAAGAACCGCACGACTATGATATCGCCACCTCTGCCCGGCCTGATGATATCCGGGCCGTCGCCGCCAAAGAGGACTGGCACACCGTCGAGATCCACGGCGAAGCCTTTGGCATCGTCGTCGTCGTCATTGCCGGCCAGACCTTTGAAGTCGCGACTTTCCGCGGCGAAGCCTATGGCGAGGACAGCCACCGGCCGGATACGGTCTGGTATGCTGATACATTGCGCGAAGATGTCCTGCGCCGTGATTTCACCGTCAACGCCATGGCCATGGATTGCCGCGGCGATATTTACGACTACGTCGGCGGTCAGAAGGATTTGCGCAGGAAACGGCTGGTCACCGTCGGCAATCCGGTCCGCCGCTTCCAGGAAGATGCCCTGCGTCTGTTTCGGGCCTGCCGCTTTGCGGGACAGCTCGATTTCATGGCCTCGAAAGATCTCGTCAAAGCCATGCCCCAGGCCTTTGGCCGCGTCCCCGGCCTATCCCTGGAACGAGTCGTCAACGAAATGGACCGCCTCATGGTCACGCCGGCGGCGTACCGGGGACTGGACATCCTCGTCCGCACCGGCCTCGGCGCCTGCTCGTGCCGCCAGAAGGTGAACGGCTGTTATGAAGCTGTCCCCATCCTGCCGGAATTGAGTCATCTGCCCGACACGCCGCAGTCGAAACCGTTCCATCTCTTCGATGCCTGGGTACACACCCTGGCGACCGTCGCCAACACGCCGCCGGATCTGACCATCCGATATGCGGCGTTGTTTCACGATGTCGCCAAAGGCCTACCCGGTATCCGCGGCGTCCATAAGGGCCGCTATACCGATTACGGCCACGATGCCAAGGGCGCAGAACTGGCCGAAGCCATCCTGCTGCGCTGGCACAAGAAACCGGCCTTTGCCCAGCGCGTGGCCTGGCTGGTCAAGACGCATATGAAATTCCATTTCTTTGCCAATACGGCCGAAGGCGACGTCGAGAAATGGCTTCGCCATGAAGCCCTCGATGGCCCTTTCCATCGGACAGAAGAACTAGTCGAAGCCGTCGGCCAGGCTACGGCTGTGGCCTGCGGCGATATTTTAGGCTGCGGCCATGCCGACGCCAGCACAGAAGGGACGGAATCCTTCGGGGCCTATATGGCCATGCTGGCTGAGGCCATGCCAGTCAGTACCAAGGACCTGCACTACGACCGACGGATTCCCGATGCGTGCGGCCGCCGTACAGGCGACTGCCTGCGGATCCTCTTGAAGCGGGTCCAGAACCAGGACCTGGAAAATGAGGCTGATGTACTGGCCGATGCAGCCCGGCGCTGGATGAAGCGCCATGAAGGGGAAGGGCATCATGAATAAAAATGAAAAGAACCTGACCCATCGCATTTGCAGCCGCATGGTCATTTGCATGGCTATTTTGGCGGCTATCGGCTTTGGCACCGTTACCCGCTTGTTTATAGAGCAAGTCATCCATCATGACAAAAACGTGGCCTCTGCCCAGGAACAGAGTCAGATTGAACGGAACCTGCAATCGCCGCGGGGCATGATACTCGACCGCAATGGCAAGGTCCTGGCCATCAGCGAGATGTCCAAGTCACTCTATGCCGACCCGACCATGCTCAATGAAGACCCGGCCATGGTAGCCGATTTACTGGCGCCTTATCTCCGCATCTCGAAGGATGAAATTGAACGGCGCCTGAAAGAAGATACGGCCTTCGTCTGGCTCGACCGCCAGATGGACCACGAAAAATATGAAGCCGTCGAATCGCTCATCAAGGAAGACAAGCTGCACGGCCTGGCTTTCCGCGATGAAAACCGCCGTTTCTATCCGAACGGTTCGATGGCTGCCCAGGTCATCGGTTTTGTCGGTGAAAATGACCACGGCCTGGAAGGCCTGGAAATGATGCTGGACGATGAAATCCGCGGCAGCAAACAGACTTTCCGCCTGCAGACCGATAACCATAACATCCCTGTCTTTTCGTCAGCCCTGGAACGGATCCTGCCCAACAAGGAACGGTCCGTCTGCCTGACTTTGGACAGTACCATCCAGTACGTCGCCGAAAAGGGCCTGGACGGCATCATGGCCCGCAGTCATCCTCAAGGTGCATCCATTATCGTCATGAATCCCAAGACCGGTGAGATATTGGCTATGGCCAGCCGGCCTACGTATGATCCCAATGATTACAGTAAGGGAAATAAAGAAGCTTACAAGAACCGGGCTGTCGTCAACGTCTACGAACCGGGGTCGACCTTCAAGCCCCTCATGGCCGCTGCCGCCCTGGATTCGGGGAAATGGCACATCGGCGATGTCTATCACGACACGGGTTCTGTCCACGTCGCCGACCGGACGATTTACAACTGGGACCACAAGGGCATGGGCGACGTGACCTTGCGGGAAATCATCATGTATTCCATCAATACCGGCATGGCCCATGTTGCCGTGACGACAGGCGGCAAGACGCTGACCGATTACGCCCGCCGCTTTGGCTTCGGGACGATTACGGGCATCGAATTGTCCGGTGAACAAGAGGGCATCCTGTTCGATCCCGATAAGATGTCCATCGTCGATACAGCCACGATGGGCATTGGTCAGAGCGTCGCCGTCACGCCCCTTCAGATGGTACAGGCCTTCAGTGCCATCGCCAATGAAGGCCACATGATGAAACCTTTCCTGGTCAAGGAAATCGATAATCCTGACGGTTCCATTTATAAAAAGACAGAACCGACAGAAGTAAGGCAGCCCATCAATGCCGGTACGGCTGAAACGATTAGCAAGTTCATGGGCGAAGAAGTCGCTATCGGCGGCGGCCAGAGCGCCAAAATCGAAGGCTATCGCTTTGGCGGCAAGACCGGCACGGCCCAGAAGAAGACCGAAGACAGCACGGGCTACGCCGAAGGCCAGTATGTCGGCTCCTTCATCGGCTTTGGTCCCTTGGAAGACCCGCAGTTCCTGGTCCTCATCGTCGTCGATGACCCGCAGGGCGTCTATTACGGCGCCCAGGTCGCTGCGCCGGTCTTCAAGGAAATGATGACCGAAATCGTCCGCATGAAAGGCATCCGTCCGACGGAAGCGATGGACCAGAAACCGCTGGGTTCCGTCGTCATGACGCCGGCTCATGCCATTCCGCCCGTCCATATTTCCAGTGATGGCGTCCTCATGCCGTCTTTCATCGGCTGGAGTACGAGGGAAGTCAACGACTGGCTCAATGAAGCGGGCTTAGGCTTTATCCCCAAGGGGATGGGGAAGGCCATCCAGCAATCGCCGCAGGCGGGCAGTTATGCACCGCAGGGCAGTAATGTCACCGTTATTTTCAAACGGAATCCATAGAATAACAGGGGGAACTAGTTATGCAATTACTCAACGGCCGGGAAGTGGCCGCATTTCATCGCGAACGGGTGGAACGCCGCCTGGCCGATATCCAGGAAGAACTCCATATCCAGCCGGAACTGGCCATCATCCTCGTCGGGGATGATGCGCCGTCGGCCATGTATGCCAGATCCATGCAGAAGACGGCCCGGGCCGTCGGCTTGAAGGCAGAAATCTATCAGAAACCGGATTCCATCAGTGAAGTAGAGCTTTTATCGCTCATCGATAAGCTCAACGAACAGGCTTCTGTCTTCGGCATCCTGCCCATGATGCCCTTGCCGCGCCACTTGAACAGCCAGCGCATCATCGACTGCATCGACCCGAAGAAAGACGTCGATGGCCTGACCGATGTCAACATCGCCCATTTATATACGGGACGACCGGGGTTCGTGCCCTGTACACCGCGGGCAGTCATTGCCATCCTCGATTATTACCATATTTCTCTGAGTGGCAAGGATGTAGCCATCATCGGCCGCAGCAACGTCGTCGGGAAACCGCTGGCTCAGCTCTGCCTGAACCGCAACGCCACGGTCACGCACTGTCATACGCGCACGAAAGACCTGAAAGCCGTCTGCCGCCGGGCAGACCTGGTCATCGCCGCTGCCGGGAGAGCCGGCTTAGTGACAGGCGATATGATAAAACCCGGTGCTGTAGTCATCGACGTCGGCATCAACCGCGTCGATGGCAAGACTGTCGGCGACGTCGCTTTTGATGAAGCGGCCGCCGTGGCCGGGGCCGTGACACCCGTGCCGGGCGGTGTTGGCGCCGTGACGACGATGATGGTACTGGAAAACGTCGTCTGCGGCATCGCCCGGACAGAAACTATTTTATAAAAGTGAGGGAGTAATCTATGCATATCTTAGATAATTTCATGATTCATTATTTACGTCGCTTCGATAAACACTGCTTTACGGTACAACTTCACGACAAGACCTACATCATTGGCGAAGGCCAGCCGTTGTTCAACGTTATTATTCACAAAGACATTCCGAAAAAAGAATTGCTGGCGTCGACGTCGCTGGCACTGGGCGAAGCGTACATGCGCAAAGACGTCGAAATCCAAGGCGATTTGTTCACGGCTCTTCGCTGCTTCTTATCCCAGACGAGCCAGTTCTCGCTGGATAAATCCTTGTTCAAACGCATCCTCTATCCGTCGGAATCGAAATCGGCTCAGAAGAAACAGGTTTCGTCCCACTACGATCTGGGGAATGACTTCTATGCCAAATGGCTCGATCCGTCCATGAGCTATTCCTGCGCATACTTCAAGAATGAAGACGACAGCCTCGAACAGGCACAGCATAATAAAGTCCATTACATCCTGGAAAAACTCTACCTCAAAGAAGGCATGACCCTCCTCGATATCGGCTGCGGCTGGGGCTATCTGCTTATCGAAGCTGCCAAGAAATATGGCGTCAAAGGCTATGGCTGCACACTCAGTAAAGAACAGTGGAAAAAAGGCCAGGAACGCATTGAAAAACTGGGCCTCCAGGACCTGGTACAGATCGACCTCATCGACTACCGTGACCTTGTCGCCGAAGGCCGTCAGTACGACCGCATCGTCAGCGTCGGCATGCTGGAACACGTCGGCCGCTCCAATTATCCGCTGTACATGGAAACAGCCAGCCACCTCTTGAAGGACGGCGGCATGTTCCTCCTCCATTACATCAGCGGCCACGACGAAAGCATCGGCAACCCGTGGATGCGCAAATACATCTTCCCGGGCGGAACCTTGCCGTCGCTCCGCGAAATCGTCAGCCTCGCTTACGACGATGACTTCCAGGTCATCGACGTCGAAAGCCTGCGCCGCCATTACTATAAGACCCTCATGTGCTGGTTCAATAACTTCCAGAACGTCCGCGATGAAGTCATCGCTGCCCGCGGCGAAGAATTCGCCCGCATGTGGGACCTCTACCTCTGCGGCTGCGCCGTATCCTTCTACATCGGCAACATCGACATCCACCAGATCCTCATGACCAAAGGCACCAAGAACGACCTGCCCATGACCCGTTGGTACTAATGTAGTAGGGGACGCCCAAAGGGCGTCCCGCAGGTCGCAGGTCGCAGGCCGCAGTTCG
>NZ_JBBMEU010000099.1:0-5744 GCF_040096415.1 Megasphaera intestinihominis | reverse complement strand
CTCTAGCGGGCTTCCCACGCGGAAGCCCCTACGCACAAGGCCTTCGGCCGTGTATTTTTTTGCGACCTGCCGCCTGCGAACTGCGAACTGCGTTCATTTTTTTATCGCCTAAAAGCCTGCCATTATACTTGAATAGGCTGTGGTTGAATCTCTCTAGCGGGCTGCCCACGTGGAAGCCCCTACGCACAAGGCCTTCGGCCGTGTATTTTTTTTGCGACCTGCCGCCTGCGGCCTGCGAACTGCGTTCATTTTTTCATCACTTAAAAGCCTGCCATTATACCTGGATAGGCTGTGGTTGAATCTCTCCAGCGGGCTGCCCTTTGGGACAGCCCCTACGCACAAGGCCGATGGCCGTGAATTTTTTTGGTCCGCAGGACCGCGGCGAAACCGCATCCGTAGGGGCGCCACGTGCCTTTTCAGCCCGTCAGGTCATGACTGCAAAGAATGTCAAGACGGTTGCTGAAACGGACCGCCGTAGAGGGGGCGCCCGCTACGCGCTGAGGGCTTCCCGAAGCGATGTTGTTAGTTTGAGTCTGACGCCGCGCAGCGGCATTTGAGTCCGAGGCGGCCGGCCACCTGCGAACTGCGGCCTGCGTTCATCATGCCGCCTGTGCCCCTTGCATCTGGTGCGGGTACTGTATGATGCCCGTCGCGATGGCCCGGGCTGCTTCGTCGCGGTGGGCGTCGTAGCGGCGCCAGTCGAAGTCGTTGTCGAGGAAGCAGACTTCGACGAGGACGGCAGGCATGATGGTATTGCGCAGGACGAAGAGTCCCGGCCGTTCCTTGAGTCCCCGGTTGGGCAGATTCAGGACGGCTTTCAAGTTGGTCTGGATGCAGTGCCCCAGCATGAGGCTGCCGGTGGACCCGGAAATAAGCGTTTCCGTGCCGCTGGCCCTGCCG
The DNA here is from genome assembly GCF_040096415.1 of Megasphaera intestinihominis. Classification (NCBI taxonomy): domain Bacteria; kingdom Bacillati; phylum Bacillota; class Negativicutes; order Veillonellales; family Veillonellaceae; genus Megasphaera; species Megasphaera intestinihominis. The sequence goes on along the minus strand of NZ_JBBMEU010000099.1, from coordinate 4,844 downwards.
TTATAGGCGTTGAAATGAATGGATACGAAGAGATCACATTCGGCCTGATTGGCCTGGTCGCAGATACGATAGAGGTCATCGTCCTGCCCAAAGACAACGGCTATTCCATTTCGTTCTAAATATTGCTGGACACCCAGGGCCAATTCATAGGCCGCATCACATTCACACAGATTCAGGCGGCGATTGACGGCGCCCGGATCCAGCTGCCGGTCGTGCCCGGCATTGAGATATACTTTCATAGCACTCCTTTCGATAGTATGGCCTGACGGCCGTTTTGTTGTTCATCGTAGGTCGTTCATCGAGTTTGAGGCTTAACGGCCCCGCCGGTCGCAGGCCGCTTCGGAAAAAGCCGTAGCTCGTTGTTCGTGGTTCGTTGTTCGTAAAAACCTGCCATTATACCTGGATAGGCTGTTGTTAAATCTCTCTAGCGGGCTTCCCACGCGGAAGCCCCTACGCACAAAGCCATCGCCGTACATTTTCTTTGCGAATTGCGAACTACGTTGATTTTTTATCGCCTGTATGCGATATGTAGGGGCGTGCACGTGGCGCGCCCGCCGTGACCTCTGTGCATAGCCGGAATTCATGACGAATGGTTCGTAAAAACCCACCATTATACCTATACCAGGATGGGCTGTGATGAAACCTCGCAGCGGGCCGCACAAGGCTCCCTTTATAGGGGAGCTGGCCGCCAAAGGCGGTCTGAGAGGTTAAAGGCCGGCCCCTACGCAGCCCCAGTCGGGGCTATTTTTACAAGCTGAGGGCTTCCCGAAGCGATGTTGTCAATTTGAGTCTGTCGCGGCGGAACGCCGCATCTGATTCCGAGGCGGCCTGCCGCCTGCGACCTGCGGCCTGCGTCTCCCATTTACTGCCTCATATGGACGCTGGCGGTCTTGCCGCCGATGGCGATGCCCTGCATGGGCCTGTGTTTTATGGCCGGACAGGGGCAGTGCCCGCGTCCGCAGTCTGGATAGGGCCTAATCGGCAGCAATACGGCACTGGCTCTCTGCAAGATGAAAATGAGCTTCCTTTTATCGAGGTTCCTCAAAAATCGTAGTATCCGGTTCATTCTCGTCTCCTTTCTCTCATTGGATTTTAGACATATACAGCGTGATGACGCCGTTTTTGTTAAGCTTCATATAGGTCATATAGCCGTCTTTCCGTTCCAAATCTTTCTGCCGGTCAGTCATGCAGTTAGAGATTTCCAACTGGTTCCGTTCGATGACGGACAGGCTGATTTCCGGGAAAAAACTGCGGGCGAATCGGATGAGTTTCTCCGACAGGTTCAGCCCTTCGATGGGACGCCCTTCCAGCAAGGCATTCCGCGTATCTTTCAGCCGATTGATGTGGCGCTGGGGCACGGTCTGCGCCGGTCCGGCCTGAAAGACCTGGGGACGGCGGTTCTCGCGGACGATGGCATACCATTCTTCCATGACTTCGGCAATGGATGGCTCGAATTTACATCGTTTTAACAAGCGATGCAAAAGAGATTCCGCTTGCTGTGCCGTCATCGTTTCGGGCAGCATTTCTTCGAGCATCTTCAGCTTGTAATCGTTGCAGCTTCTCTCTCCGGGCTTCATGTAACACCGCATCAAGGTGCTCGTAATATTCTCTCTGGTTACGTGCATAAGCGTCCTCCTTCTTCATAGGACGGCCGTTGCTGTTCTTCAAGATGGCCTGGATATACTTGATGTTGTTGACCCCGTTTTCATGGGCCAGTTCAATGGCAATACAGGTCGACTCGCTGCCCCACAATTTCTCTAAATCAATGAGCTGTTGGGCGAACTCGCCCTGCATGGGACCAAAGAGTTGTTGATATTTCTGGACCGACGCGTAGTCACGCATGACTTTCGGCATCGTCACAGGTTCGCCGTCATAGACCGGCGCTTCTTCTGCCGTCATGGCCATTTCATCAGAAGCTGACGTTGCCGTCATGACAGGCGCCGCATCCACCGAACTATCTTCCCGCTGAGCTTGGCGCTGCCTCTCACGGTAGCGGCGGACCCGTTCTTTCGTCTGTTCCCGCTTCTTTTCGTCGCGCTGGAAATCCTGTAATTCATCCCAGATGGCAATGCGGATAAGACCGCTTTTGTCGCGTTCGATGAGTTCCAGTTTTTCCAACAGTGTCAACCCTTTTTCAATGAAGGGTCGGCGGCGGTGCAGGCACTTGGCAATGAGCTGCGTCGTCATGGCTTCCTGTCCCGACACGTAGACAAGGCCGTTGTCATTAACCGTCCCGGCCATGTCTTTCAGGAAAAACCAGAGGACGATGTACGAATCGCCGTTCGCCTGATTCATCAGACAAAGCATACGGGGATCTGAAAAAAGTCCCGTCCTGGTTTTCAGCCATTGCAGCCTTCTCATTATCAGCACCTCGTTTCCGTTTCGGTTTGGGCTTTTGCCCTTGACACCCATATAAGAGAAAAAGCTGCGGACATGTGTCACCTTTTTTTAAGCGTATGCTTTAAATTTTTATGTATGTTTTCTCTTCTTTTTTCCCTTTCTCTTTTCTTCTCTTTACAGGTAACGCGTTACAGAAGTATGGGAAGCAGCAAAAAAGGGACTATCGCATATGCGACAGTCCCTTTTAAGTTGTTAGTGGCTAGCAGTTAGTGGTTAGCGGATAGCTTAAAATTTAAAAGTTTTCTCTGCAAATTATAAAGCAACAGGGACAGTCGCATGATGGTCAAAACCTTCGTGCGACTGTCCCTGTTTTTCTGAGCTGCCTATGCGGCAGTTAACCAAGGAAGAATCCCTGTTTTTCTTTTTCAAAATTTCTAAGCTGCCTACACGGCAGTTAACAGGTTACTCTTATTTAACCAAAATTTCAGGCATTTGTCAAAAGGCTTGATTTACCAGGCCTGCAGGCAAAGAAAAAATTTTAGGTCAAAAAATCGTGAGTCTGTCGCGGCGGAACGCCGCATCTGAATCCGCGGCGGCCTGCGAACTGCGAACGGCGGCCTGCGTCCTTTAATCATTTATGTTCCACTTTATGTGTCACTGCGCTCAAGGCCGCTGCGACGGGACCCATACCGCGCAGGACCATGGGGAAAAAGAGGAAGAGGACACCCATGGCGCCGACGTTGGCCGAAATGACGATGACCGCCATCCCGGGCTGGCAGACGGTCCCAAAGAGAAGACCGTTCGGACAATTCGCCTGAACGGTCTGTCCGGCATCGGGGCCATCTTCCATGCGCAAGGTGACGATCTGATCGCCCACACGGCTTCCGTCTTCCTGCAGATTATCGCGGACAATATCGACGACGCGGGCCTTTTCAAAGACCCGGCCATCGCTGTTGACCAGCTGCGGCTTATCGACCTGGTTATACTGCCAGAGGAAAAGGCCGCCGGCCACCATCAGCACGACGATGACGACCAGGCGGAACCAGCGGGAGTGGATCATGCTCAATTACGTAAAAATGTCAGTCCTGTTCATTTCCTTTCTGCCGCCAATAGGCCGCTTCGACGGTATCCTTCTCCACGCCTTCCCCCTTTTCCAGGGCACGGGCATAATTCTTCATGCCCTCTTTATAGCCAGACGCAGCCGACTGGGCGAACCAATACGCCGCCTGACAGAGGTCATGGCGGACGCCGTGGCCGTCGCGATAGAGGACGCCCAGGTTATTCTGAGCCGGTCCGTCACCAGCCATGGCAGCTTCGTAATACCAGTGCGCCGCCAGTTCCCAGTCCTGGGGGACGCCGCGGCCCGTCTCATAGAGGTATCCCAGGTTGTTCTGGGCAATGGTCTGGCCCTTCCCGGCGGCCTGGGCATACCAATAGGCGGCCTGGTCGTAATCCCGCTTGCCGGCATAGCCGAACTGGTACATGATGGCCGTATTGCACTGGCCGTCGGCATCGTCGTGCCGCGCCGCCCGGCCGTACCAGTGCAGGGCCTGGGCATAGTCCTGGGGCAGGCCGCATCCCGTTTCGTAAAGATGGCCCAGATTGTTCTCGGCTGCGCCGTAGCCTTGATTGGCGGCCCGGAGGTACCAGTACACGGCCTGTTCCAAGTCAATCTCTATCCCCAGACCGTGTTCATACTGATAGGCCAAGTTGTACTGACTGGCGGCGTGGCCCTTCTGGGCGGCCCGGTGATACCAATAGATAGCTTTCCTATATAAAACATCTTTATCTTCTATATCCGCATCGAAAGCTTCAAAAAAATAGTCATCGCCCATGTCACACTGCGCTTGAGCATCGCCTTCAAAAGCTTTCCGTTCTTTTTCGTCCATATATCCGTCTCCTTTCTGACAAAATAAGTGTAGCTAAAGGTTCCTTCCTTTGTCAAATATTTTTCTATTTTTCTTTTTGTCCTATTGACTTTTTGACTTTTGACGATATAATAATACTAGAGCTTGAGGAAAGCTCCTAAGAATGATTACTTCCACCATAAGTAAGGAGGTCTTAATTATGGGAAACGAAAAATATACGCAAAAGGTCATTGAAGCCTTCCAGTCTGCCCAGCAGATTGCCGCGCTCCATTATAACCAGGAACTCTCATCGGTCCATATACTCATGGGCTTGACGAAAGAACCGGAAGGCCTGCTCAATACGATTTTCTCGGAATGTCACACTGACGTCCCCATGCTCCAGGCCCGCTTGGAACAGTTGTTGAAGAAAATCCCGTCTGTCAAAGGCTCCAGCCAGTTGTCCATGTCGACAGAAATGGTCCGTGTCATCGGCAAGGCTCAGCAGTTGGCCGACTCCATGCACGATGAATATATCAGCACGGAACATATCCTCATGGGCATCGTCAGCGAAAGCGACGACGAAGTCCAGCAGTTGTGCCGTGAATTTGGCTTGACCCAGGACAAGATCATGAGTACCATCAAAGCCAACCGCAAGGC
>NZ_JBBMEU010000098.1:0-5766 GCF_040096415.1 Megasphaera intestinihominis | reverse complement strand
GCTTGCATAAAGTGTAAAGGATGTCCTTGCACAAAATGTAAACGATGTTATTCTTGACACACGTGGCGCCCCTACAGAAAAAGGCGCTGTCTTCATGGGACAGCGCCTTTTTCTATCCCCTGGAAGCGAGTATAATAAGGTATCATATAATCATGGAGGGCATAACGATGGATGAACGGGAATGGGAACAGTTATTGCATATCAAAACGGCTGGCCGCGACGACAGCCATTCCGATGGGGAGCACCATCCTTATGAGCCGACGGATTACGGCGTCCTCGAACGATTGGCCAACAGCGGCTATATTGGCAAGAGGGATACGCTCATCGATTACGGCAGCGGCAAAGGACGGGTCAGCTTCTTCCTGGCTTATCAGACGCGCTGTCAGGCCATCGGTGTGGAATACGACCGGCGGCTGTGGGAAAAAGCCCTGGCCAATGGACAGACGGCGGCGTCCCGGCGGCGCGTGACTTTCGTCTTGGCCGATGCCGTGGAGTACGAGGTCCCGCCGCAGGGGAATCGTTTCTTTTTCTTCAACCCCTTTGCCCTGCACACGCTGAAGCGGGTCCTGGGGAAACTTTTCGACGCCCATTACCAGGCGCCGCGGCCGATGCGCCTGTTTTTCTATTATCCTTATGAAGAAACAGAAGCTTTCCTGACGCATCATCCCAACCTCGTCGTTGAAGACGTCATCGACTGCCGGGACCTGTTCGATGAGGACGATGACCGGGAAAAAATCCTGGTCCTGCGGCTGCGTGACTGATTATCGGCAATTTATCTTATGAAAATATTCAAGTTAAACGATTGATAAATTGCCGATAACGGCATAAAATTGAATTAACGATTCTTAAAGAAGGAGAATGATTACTATGATAGACACGGAACACGTTGTACAGCGTTTTTTGAAGTATGTTTCTTTTGATACCCAGTCCGATGAAGACAATGATGCCGTCTGCCCGAGTACACCGGGACAGCTGGTCTTTGCCAAGGCCTTGGCAGAGGAACTGAAGGCAATCGGCTTGTCTGATGTCACCTTGGATGAACACGGATATATCATGGCCACGCTGCCGGCCAACGGGGCAGAAGGCCCGGTCGTCGGCTTCATTTCTCATGTCGATACCAGTTCCGATGCATCGGGGAAGGACATCAAGCCCGTCCGGGTCACTGATTATGACGGCAAGGATGTCGTCCTCAACGAAGCAAGGGGCATCGTCTTTTCGACGAAGGCTTTTCCGGAAGTCCTGAAATACAAAGGCCAGGACATCCTTTTTACGGATGGGACGACCCTCCTCGGGGCCGACGATAAAGCGGGCATCACGGCTATCGTCAGCGCTATGGAATACCTCATCCAGCACCCGGACATCACTCACGGGATGATCCGCATCGGCTTCACGCCTGATGAAGAAACGGGGCGCAGTGCGGCTTTGTTCGATGTGAAGCAGTTTGCTGCCGACTTTGCCTATACTGTCGACGGCGGCGAACTGGGCGGTCTGGAATATGAAAACTTCAATGCTGCCAACCCGGTCATCACCTTCCATGGCCGCAGCGTCCATACAGGCGACGCCAAAGGAAAGATGGTCAACGCATTGTCGATTGCCGCAGAATGGCAGCAGCTCCTGCCGGCCGGGGAAAAACCGGAATACACCGAAGGCCATGAAGGCTTCTTCCACGTCTATAAACTGAATGGCGACGTCGAAACGTGCACGATGCACATGCTCGTCCGCGACCACGACCGCCAGCGTTTTGAACGGCGCAAGGCCCTGCTGCAGCAGATGGCCGATTTCTTCAATGAAAAATACGGCGATGGGACCGTTGTCGTCACGCCGTAGATGTCTATTATAATATGCTGGAAAAAATCGAAGACGGCCATATGGATGTCGTCGACTTGGCCAAAGAAGCCATGGAAGCAGTCGGCGTCACGCCGCAGGTCGCTCCTATCCGCGGCGGTACGGACGGGGCCCAGCTCTCTTTCCGCGGCCTGCCGTGCCCGAACCTGTTCACTGGCGGCGCCAACTTCCACGGCCGCTATGAATACCTGCCCATTCCGTCGCTGGTCAAGGCCTGCGAAACGGTCATCGAAATCGCCAAGCGGGCAGCTAAACGTCCGTAGGCGCCGGATGGTCCTGCAACGATGAACAACCTGTGAGAAGACAAGACCTTCGTAGGGGCCGTCCCAAAGGGCGGCCCGCCTGATATGATGGTGTATACGTAATGCATAACGGGTGATGTGTGAAAACATTCCTCATATACCTGAATAGTTATATCCAAGATTCACAGCGGGACGCCTTAGCAGGACGTCCCCTACGGAGCGGTTCAGGCGATGTGGCGATTCTCGTCATTCTCAGGATGGGGAATGATAAAAGGGGGAATTTTGATGAAAGAGATTACTCATGATATGTTAGCCCAGTTCCGCACGGCTTATGAAGCCGACGGGCAGGCCCAGGTCCTTCATTCGGCCCTGGCCAAGACGGACATGGCTGACCTGGCTTATGTCCCCGTGGCCGGTGCCCGCCTTAAAGGCGCTTTTTCGGTCGAAGTGAAGACGCGGGGCATTACGGCCCAGCAGAAATCAGGCCGTTGCTGGCTCTTTGCGGCTTTGAATATCCTGCGGGAAAAGGTGGCCGAAACGTGCCACCTCGACCAGTTCGAGCTGTCCCAGAATTACTTGTCTTTTTACGATAAATTGGAAAAAGCCAACAATTTCCTGGAAATGGTCATCGACAACGCCCAGGAACCCATAAAAGGCCAGCTCATGCAGTACGTCCTGCGGGGCATGACTGACGGCGGCTATTGGAGCGAAGCCGTGGACCTCATCGAAAAATACGGCGTCGTGCCCAAACAGGTCCAGCCGGAAACGTATCAGTCCAACCACATAGACCGCTTTGTAGCGACATTGAACCGCCTCCTGCGCAAAGATGCCATGGAGTTGCGGGAACTCGTCCAGGACGGTGCGGACCCGTATCCGCGCAAGGCGGCCATGATGGCCGAAGTCTACAAGGCTGCCTGCATCGCCTTTGGCCAGCCTGTCCAGACCTTTGACTTCGCCTACCGCGATAAAGACGGCAACTACCATGAAGAGCGGGACCTGACGCCGCAGGCTTTCTATCAGAAATACGTCGGCCTGTCCCTGCGCGATTATGTCGCCGTCATCAATGAACCGACGGCAGATAAGCCGCTGGATACGCCCATCCAGTTCCATGCCGTCGAAAATATGGCCGGCTGCGACATGAAGGCCCTGAACCTGTCGCAGGAAGCCCTGGAAGAACTCTGCGTCAAACAGTTGAAAAACGGTCAGGCCATCTGGTTCGCCTGCGATGCCGGGGCCTTCGGCGCCCGCAAGGAAGGTATCTGGGACCCGGCCAGCGTCCAGTACGAAGCCCTTTTGGGCGGCTTTTCGACGGCCATGCCCAAGGGCAAACGGCTGGAGTATAACAGTAGTTCGGCGACTCACGCCATGTTGCTCACAGGCGTCCATTTCGACAAGGAAGGCAAGCCGGACCGTTGGAAAATCGAAAATTCCTGGGGCAAGGATGTCGGCGACAAAGGCTATTTCGTCTGCTCTGAAGCTTATTTCCAGGAATTCGTCTACGAAGCCGTCATCGACCGCCGTCATTTCAGCCCGGCCCAATTAGCCATGCTGGAAAAAGACCCTGTCGTCATCAACGCCTGGGACGAAGATTATTAGAAGGGAAGGCTTTTATGTATACGTTTGATGGCAAGGCCTATGACTGCCCCTTCGATTGTTTCATCGACATCATCAAAGGCAAATGGCGGACGTCTATCTTACTGGCCCTGGCAGATGGGCCGGTGTTCTTCGCCAAGCTGCAGCGGTGCCTGCCGGGCATCAGTGCCAAAGTGCTGACGGAGAACCTCCACGTCTTCGATCGCAACGGCCTGGTCCGGCGGAACGTCCATGCCACGGTACCGCCGACTGTCGAATACAGCCTGACCGACAGAGGGGAAAAGCTGATCCATGTCATGCAGGGCATCAACGGCTGGGTCGATGGCTTTTTTGGAAAATAAAAAGAGACTGTCTTCGTGCGACAGCCTCTCTTTGGGGAAGCGTTAGAACATCGTATTGTCGTTGGCTGCTTTTTCCGGGATATCCTGGATGACATCCCAGTGTTCTACGATTTTGCCGTCTTTGATGCGGAAAATGTCGACAGCAGCCTGACCACGGTCTGCTTTATTGAGTTTGATGTGATTGTGGATGAAGACCAGGTCGCCATCGGCGCCGATGTGCTTGATGACGGCCGAGCTGTCCGGATAGGCTTTCAGGAAGCCCGTGACGCCATCTTTAAAGGCCTGTTTGCCATCGGCGAATTCCGGGCTGTGCTGTTTGTATTTGGGACCGACCATCGTGTCGATGACGGCTGTGTCGTGTTTGTTAAATACTTCATTCCAGAAATATTCAGCTGCGGCTTTGTTGCTTTTGAAATGGGGCGTATCGGCTGCCAGCGATGTCCCCATGGGCAGGCAGCCGACAAGGGCCAGGGTCAGGCCTAAAAGGATTGATTTTTTGTTCATGTAAAAGGACCTCCTTGATTGATGACCTTATTATAAATAATCTTTCTCAGTTATGGAAGAAGGCACTTTCGGGTCAGGTCCTTACGTAGAGGTAAGTATTGGCCTTTTCACTCAGGGAGGGATTTTCATGGCATTTTCTATCGTTCACGGCGATATTGTCCAAATGGGAACGGATGCTATCGTCAATGCAGCCAATTCTGGCCTTCTCGCCGGCAGCGGTGTCTGCGGGGCCATTTTCCACGCTGTCGGGCCGCGGGCCCGGGAACTCCAGGAAGCCTGCCTGGCCCAGGCGCCCTGCCCGACGGGGCAGTCGGTATTGACGGACAGTTACGGATTGAAGGCGAAATACATCATCCACACCGTCGGTCCCATCTGGCAGGGCGGCCAAAGGGGAGAACGGAACCTGCTGGCCAGCTGTTATGCCACGGCCCTGGAACTGGCAGCGTCGCACGGCTGCCGGTCCAGCGCCTTTCCCCTCATTTCGGCAGGCATCTTTGGCTACCCGAAAGCAGAAGCCTTGGATGTCGCCCGGGAAGCGGCAGCGGCTTTCTTGAAAAATCATGACATGGATATTTACTTGGTCTTATATCCCTAGGAAAGGAAAACATTGTGATTCGCAATATTGTACATGACGTCATCTTCTTGGGCCGTAAGTCCGAAGCGGCGACGAAAGATGATTTGCCCGTCGTCCAGGACCTGCTCGACACGCTGAAGGCCAACCGCATGACCTGTGTCGGCATGGCGGCCAATATGATTGGTTCTTTGAAGCGCATCATCGTCGTCCATACGGATAGGGGCGACGAAATTTTCATCAACCCGGTCATCGAAAAGAAGGCCGATCCTTTTGAGGCCGAAGAAGGCTGTCTGTCCCTGGTCGGCACGCGGAAGACAACGCGCTACCGGAAGATACAGGTGTTCTACCAGGACCGCCGCTTCCGCAAACACCGCCAGACCTTTACCGGCTGGACGGCCCAGATCATCCAGCACGAATGTGACCACCTGGACGGCATCATAATATAGAAAGGACGCCTGCAGGACATCCGCAGGCCGCAGGGTATCGCACGAAGGTTTCTGCCATCGGGCTCGGTCCCTTTTGTTTTTTAATTTAAAATCCTTCGCTAACCACTAACAACTTAAAAGGGGTTGTCGTCATGCGGCAAGCCCTTTTTGCGCGCAATATGGTATAATAGGCTAGTGGCTAGTGGCTAGTGGCTAGTGGCTAGTGGCTAGTGGCTAGTGGC
>NZ_JBBMEU010000097.1:0-5855 GCF_040096415.1 Megasphaera intestinihominis | reverse complement strand
GGCTGCCAGATAGCCGACGCTGCCACATTCCAGGGACGGGACGGGATGCATCTGGGGCAGGAAGACGCCCGTTTCGATGACTTCAAATTCTTTGCCCGACGCCATCATGCGGATGCGCTGGCCCGGCTTGACGCTGCCTTCCATGATGCGGATATTGGCGATGGCCCCTTTATAGGCATCGAAATGGGAATCGAAGATGAGGGCCCGCAGGGGCTTGTCCCCTTCGTCAGCCGGTGCCGGGATGCGCTGGACAATGGCTTCCAGGACCTTGTCGACGCCGTAGCCCGTCTTGGCGCTAATCATGATGGCGTCCGATGCGTCCAGGCCGATGACGTCTTCGATTTCCTTGCAGACCCGGTCCGGGTCGGCGCTGGGCAGGTCGACTTTATTGATGATGGGAATAATTTCCAGATCGTGTTCCAGGGCCAGGTAGACGTTGGCCAGGGTCTGGGCTTCGACGCCCTGCGTGGCATCGACGATGAGCAGGGCCCCTTCGCAGGCCGCCAGGCTGCGCGATACTTCGTAGTTGAAGTCGACGTGCCCCGGCGTGTCGATGAGATTGAGCGTATACTGTTTGCCATCTTTGGCATCGTAAATGAGACGGGCCGACTGGGCTTTGATGGTAATGCCCCGTTCCCGTTCGAGATCCATCGTATCGAGGAGCTGGTCTTCCATTTCCCGTTTGGGCACGGTGCCGGTCATTTCCAGCATCCGGTCGGCCAGCGTCGATTTGCCATGGTCGATATGTGCGATGATTGAAAAGTTTCTGATATGATCTGTAGACACAGGAATCCTCCTCTTTTTTCCTATTGGATGACGCCGCCGCCCAGGACGCGTTCGCCTGTTTCGGCGTCGTAAAGTACCAGGGCCTGGCCGGCCGTGACGGCGCGCTGGGCATCGTCGAATTCGACCCGCAGGCTGTCGCCGTCGGGATAGACCGTGCAGGCCGCTTCACGGGCAGCATAGCGTATCTTGCCCAGGGCCCGGAACGGTGCGGACGGTGCCTGTTCGACCCACGTCGCTTCACCGGCATGGACAGTCTTCGAGAACAAATCCTGTTCCGAGCCGACGACGACCCGGTTATGGGCCACGTCGAGGGCCGTCACATAATACGGACCGCCGGGACCGCCGAGGTTCAACCCCCGCCGCTGACCGATGGTATAGGCGGCAATGCCCTTGTGGCGGCCGATGACGCGGCCGCTCTGGTCGACGAAGTCGCCGGGCTTGAAGATGCCCTTGCGTTCGTGCTGCAAGAAGCCCTTATAGTCGTTGTCCGGGATGAAGCAGATATCCTGGCTTTCAGGCTTGTTGAAGACCGGCAGGCCCCATTCTTTAGCCAGTTCCCGCGTATGGACCTTTTCCAGGCCGGCCATGGGGAATAAGAGATGGGGCAGCAGGTCCTGTGTCAGCTGATAGAGGACATAGGACTGGTCCTTGCGGCGGTCTGTGCCGCGGAGCAGGGAATAGATTCCCGTCCCTTCGTCCTTGACGATGCGGGCGTAATGGCCTGTCGCCAGGAAGTCGGCACCGAACTGCTTGGCCTTTTCCCAGAGCAGACCGAATTTAATGAATTTATTGCAGGCAATGCAGGGATTGGGCGTCCTGCCGTGGACGTAGGCATCGACGAAGTAGTCGATGACGTCGCGCCGGAAGATATCGCGGAAATCCAGGGTATAATGGGGAATCCCCAGGACCGAGGCGACGGCTTTGGCATCGTCGACGGAACTGAGGGAGCAGCAGGCGTGGACGTTGTCGATGGTGCAGGCCGGGTCTTCTTCCCACAGGCGCAGGGTAATGCCGATGACGTCATACCCCTGCTGCTTCAAAAGGCCGGCCGTGACCGAACTGTCGACGCCGCCGCTCATAGCTACGGCAACTCGTTTCATAGTGACTCTCCTCTGCTTTTACGGACAGCGTCGCCGATGATGGCGATGGCTGCTTCGATTTCATCTAAGGTATTTTCTTTGCCTACGGACAGGCGGATGCTGCTGCGCAGCCATTTGTCCTCAACGCCCATGGCCTGGAGGACGTGGGACGCTTCGACGGCGCCGGCTTCGCAGGCCGAACCAGCCGATACGGCCAGACCCTGCAGGTCGAGGGCGATAAGCAGGATGGCGCTGTCCACGCCGTCGACGCTGAAGTCGATGATGTTGGGCAGGACGTGGTTGCGCCGGCCGTTGAGGTGGAAGCGGGCGTCGCCCTTGATGAGCCGGTCATGGACGGCATCGGTCAGGCGCCGCGCCGCCCGGACGCGGTCGTCCCGTTCGGCCTCCAGGAGTTCGGCAGCCTTGCCGAATCCGGCAATGGCGGCGACATTCTCCGTGCCCGCCCGCAGGCGGTGTTCCTGGGGTCCGCCATAGGCTTCGGCAGCGACCTGCAGTCCGTGGCGGATGTACAAGGCGCCGACACCTTTGGGGCCGTAAATCTTATGGCTGCAGACCGTGAGCATGTCGATGCCCTGTTCCAGCGGCCGGATAGGCACGTAGCCAAAGGCCTGGACGGCATCGACGTGGAAGGCGATGCCCTTCTGCCGGGCCAGGGCGCCGATGGCGTCGATGGGCTGGACCATGCCCGTTTCATTATTGGCATACATGACGGAAATAAGGACCGTATCATCGCGCAGGGCCTGGGCCACAGCGTCGGCTGTGACCCGGCCGTCGGCTTCGACAGGGACATAAGTCACGTCATAGCCCTTCCCTTCCAGGGCCTGGAAAGTCCGCAGGACGGCGTGGTGTTCTACGGCCGTCGTGACCAGGTGGCCGCCGTGGGGGTAATTGGCCCGCAGGAAGCCGAGGATGGCCAGGTTGTCCGCTTCCGTGCCGCCGCTGGTGAAGACCAGGTCTTCCCCTTTGACGCCCAGGCAGTGGGCGACCTGGCTGCGCGCCGTCTGGACGGCAGACCGGGCCTGCTGGCCGAAATAATGAAGGCTCGACGGATTGCCGTAAGCCGTCGTCAAATACGGCATCATGACGTCCAGGACGCGCGGGTCCATCGGCGTCGCTGCCGCGTTATCTAAATAAATTCGTTTCATTGATGATTTTGACTCCAAAGTTGACAAAATAGCTATAAAAAATAGCCTATTATTTATAATACCATAGGTAGTTGTTGGTGGCTAGTGGCTAGTAGGGGCCGTCCCAAAGGGCGGCCCGCTTGTGGGAATCCCGTTTGCTGGCGGCCCGTTGCGGGAATCCCGCGGGACGCAAATTCAACCTCTCAGTCAGCTGACGCTGACAGCTCCCCTATAAAGGGAGCCTTGGGCGGGACGCCTACGATTGCGGTCCGTGGGACCGCGGCGGACTGCGGACTGCGACCGGCGACCTGCGTTATCCACAGGATTCGCGGCGGGCTCCCCACGTGGGAGCCCCTACAGTTACTATGCCAGACTAGTGTCTGGCATAGTAACTTGGTACGCCGTCGACGTCGGCGCATTTGGTATTACAGCCTTCCTGGCTGCAGACCCAGAAGGGGCCGTAGGGGCCGCTGCGTTTCTGGAAGGTCCCTTTGTGGCAGCGCGGGCACGGGTACGGCGACGGTTTGGCGTCGGGCCGTTTCTTTTCTCCGTCGACGGGTTCGGTGTGGCGGCACGACGGGTAGTTGCTGCAGCCGTAGAAGTCGCCGTATTTGCCGTGGCGCTTGACCATGGCACTGCCGCAGACGGGGCAGGTCTTGATGCCGGCCATGTGCATGACGACTTTCCGGGCCGCCGTGACCAGGGTATCCAGGAAGGACAGCTGGTCGTGGAGGAAGGTGTCCAGTTTATCCTTGCCCAGGCTCATCTGATAGAGCCGTTCTTCCCAGACAGCCGTTTCGTCGGGATAGAGCATTTCATCGGGCAGGGAATCGACGAGGAGGTAGGCGTCATCTGTCGGCTTGAGGTACTTCTTCTTGCCTTCCGTCGTCAGGAATTTGCGCTGGATGAGCTCCTGGATAATCGTCGCCCGCGTCGCTTCTGTGCCGATGCCCTGGACTTCTTTCAATTTCTTCTTCAGGCTCTCGTCTTTGACGTACTTATAAATTTCCTTCATGGCTGCCAAGAGGGTCGACGGCGTGAAGCGCGGCGGCGGCTTAGTCGCCTTTTTGTCGACCTGGCCATTCTGATAATGGACGCCATCGCCCTTGCGGACAGCCGGCAGGGTCCCCCTCTCTTCTTCGTCGTCATCGTGCTTGTCGCTCTGATAGAGGACCTTCCAGCCCGGCACGGTGACCGTCTTGCCATGGGCGACGAAGCGTTCATCAGCCGCTTCGATGACCATGCGCGTCTGGTCATATTCATGGATGGGATAGAATTGGGCAATATAGGCCTGGGCGACGAGGTAATAAATATGCTGCTGCATAGACGTCAATTTATCGAAGGGACAGGCTACGGTCGTCGGAATGATGGCGTGATGGGCCGTGATCTTGCTGTCGTTCCAGGCGCGGCTGCGTATCTTGCCGTCGGCACCGGCGACCCATTCAGCCAGCTTCCCTGCCGGCAGTTTTCCGAGATTGGCCAAAATATGGGGTACATCCTTGCGCTGGTTCACCGGCAGGTATTCGCAGTCCGACCGGGGATAGGTCGTCAGTTTCCGTTCATATAATTCCTGAGCCGTATCGAGAACCTGCTGCGGTGTATAGCCATAACGCCTGCCTGCCAGGACCTGCAGGGACGACAGGGACAGGGGCAGGCGCTGGGCTTCTTTTTTCTTGGTCTTTTTATGCTCGACGATGGTTCCGTCAGGCCGTTCCTGCAGGCGTTCGAGGATGGACTGGGCCGTCTTTTCATCGACACAGCGCCCTTCCGGGTCGAGGCCGCTCTGGGTATCCCTGGGCTGCCACTGGGCGCGGATGAGGCCGTTCTTATGAAGGAAATCGGCTTTGACGACGTAATACGTGACGGGGACGAAGTTGTCCAATTCCCGCTGACGGCGGACGACGAGGGCCAGGGTCGGCGTCTTGACGCGGCCGATGGGAAAGACGACGCGGTGTCCCTGACGGCGGGCGGCCAGGGTATAGGCCCGGGACAGATTCATGCCGATGAGCCAGTCGGCGCGGCTGCGGGCCAGGGCCGATTCCTTGAGATGGACGAAATCGCCGTTGCTGCGCAAATCGTCGAGGGATTCGTGGATGCTCTTCTCGTCGAGGGCATTCAAGAGGATCCGTTCGACAGGCTTCTTATTGCCGACGTAATCGAGGATCTCATCGATGAGCAGCTGCCCTTCCCGGTCCGGGTCACCGGCGTTGACGATAGTATCGACGTCGGGGTTGGCGATGAGGTCCGTAATGACCTTGAACTGGTCCTTACTGGCCAGGCTGACCAGGAGCTTCCACTGCTTGGGGATAATCGGCAAGTCGTCGGCGTTCCAGCGCTTGTACTTGGGATCATAATCCTGAGGCTCGGCCTGCTGCAGGACGTGGCCATAAGCCCAGGTCACGATGCCGCCGCCCGTGCGGATACAGCCGTTCCCCCGCTGGTGCGGATCAGGCAGGCACTTCGCCAATTCCCGGGCCATGCTCGGCTTTTCGGCAATAAAAAGTTTCATAAGGCATCTCTCTTTCTGAAATAGACTGTACCTTATATCATACCATGGTTGGGGATTAGTGGCTAGTAGGGGCCGTCCTGTAAAGGCGGCCCGCTTGTGGGAATCCCGTCGAATCGTGGCTCGTGGCTAGGGGCTCGTGGTTCGTGGTCCTTCTCTTTATAGTTTGTAGTACGGAGTTTGTAGTTTGCAGGAGATGGTTTTAAATTTTTAACCATGGTCTACAAACTAAAAACTACAAACTTGAACCTTACACGTGAATGCAAATTCAACCTCTCAGTCAGCTGACGCTGACAGCTCCCCTATAAAGGGAGCCTTGGGCGGGACGCCTACGATTGC
>NZ_JBBMEU010000096.1:0-5972 GCF_040096415.1 Megasphaera intestinihominis | reverse complement strand
GTCGGGGCGCCCACGGGGGGCGCCCGCTCGCAGGAGAGTGGCCAGGCAACCTCCGTAGGGGCCGTCCCAAAGGGCGGCCCGCAGCAGGCCCATGTAGGGGCGCCCACGTGGGGCGCCCGCTCGCAGGAGAGTGGCCAGGCAACCTCTGTAGGGGCCGTCCCAAAGGGCGGCCCGCAGCAAGCCCATGTAGGGGCGCCCACGTGGGGCGCCCGCTCGCAGGAAAGTGGCCAAGCAACCTCCGTAGGGGCCGTCCCAAAGGGCGGCCCGCAATGGGAAAAGGCAACCTCTCAGTCCGCTACGCGGACAGCTCCCCTATCAGGGGAGCCTCTTGCGGATGGTTCTTCCTTGTTTTCCCAGGCTTTGGCCCAGCATGGCCAGGGCGGCCCGTCGGAAGCGACGTCGGTCGTTTCCGAGGCGTCAGCGCCTAAAATCGTCTTTGACGGCGATGACGACGTCTTCATTCCCTTAGGGGAAGTGGCGGACTGCTTCATCATTGCCAAGAAGGGTCAGGATTTATACATCGTCGATCAGCACGCGGCTCATGAACGGATCCGCTACGATACGTTCTGCAAGCGTGTCGAACGGATGCCGAGCCAGCAGTTGCTGACGCCGGAGTTCGTCGAAGTCGACAACGAGGATATGACGCTCTTATTGGAACGGCAGGATGTCTTCAACGACCTGGGCTATACCTATTCCGAAGCCGGGCCGACGACGCTGCGCGTCGAAGAAGTGCCCTGCGATTTGCAGACCAGCGATATTGCCGATTCTTTAAAGGATATCTGCCTGCTCCTGCATGACCAGAAGGAACCGGATAAAGCCATGGTCCGCCATCGTTCGCTGGCCTATCTGTCCTGCCACGGTGCCGTCAAGGCCGGAGACAGCCTCAATATCCGCCAGATGAAGCAGCTCCTGGATGATTTGTTCCATACGGAAAAACCCTACGTCTGCCCTCATGGCCGGCCGACGATCATCCGCTTTACGCCAAAAGAATTAGCGCACTTATTTAAACGGACATGACTCATATGATTTACGTCGTGCCTTCATTGAAGGCCAAAGAAAAATTACAATGTGAAGGGAAAGCCTGGGCCGAAAGCCAGGGCTTTGCCTATGTGCCGCGGGGAAAGCGGACCATACAGGATTTGATGGATGAATACGGCGAGGATTTCCTCGTCTATTCCTCACGGGGGCCTCAGATAGACCGCCCGGAAGGCAGCCATTTCTTCAGCCTCAACATGGCTGAACTGCGCATCCAGAACCTGCGGAAAGGCCAGCGCGACCATCTCCTGGAAGCCCTGATGGGGGTGAAGGAGTACGACCTGCGGCCTGCAGCGGCACAGCCGCCCATTTCCGTCCTCGATTGTACCTGTGGTTTTGGCGCCGATGCGGCCGTCGCCTCTTTCGGTCTGCCGGCTGGCTCCCGCGTCGATGCCCTGGAAGTATCGCCTTTGCTGGAAGCCGTTACGGCCTGGGGCTTTTCCCACTTTGTCCATAAGAAAGACGACGTCACGGCGGCGCTGCGCCGGATTTCCCTGCGCTGTGGCGACTATCGCGATTATCTCTTATCCGATGACGGGCCTGTGTACGACGTCCTCTATTTCGACCCCATGTTCCAGCGGCCTGTCGAGGCGAGCTGCCAGTTCCAGCCCGTCCGGGCCATCATGGAACACGGCGGTCTGACGCGGGACCTCATCGAACGGGCGCTGCAGAAAGCCCGGCGCCGGGTGGTCATCAAAGAACGGGATTTCCGCCAGCTCTGCCGCGATTTCCCGGATGTTGCCTTATATGGCGGCAAATACAGCCGCATTGGCTATGCCGTATTGGAGTGTGATTCATGGAAAAAGTAATTGCCATCATCGGTCCGACGGCGGTCGGCAAGACGGCCCTCAGTTTTGCCCTGGCCGAACACTACGGGACCGACCTCATTTCCGGCGACGCCTACCAGATTTACCGCCATATGGATATCGGTACGGCCAAGCCGACGGCGGACGAACTGGCCCGCTATCACCATTATCTCATCGATATTGCTGAGCCCGACGAACCCTATTCGGCAGCCCGCTTCTGTGATATGGCGGGAAAGGCCATTGCCGAAGTCAACGGAAAGGGGAAGATACCCATTCTCGTCGGCGGTACGGGCCTATACGTCCAGTCCCTCCTGGAAGGCTATGATTTCCAGACGGCCCGCATGACCGAAGCCGACAAGGAAGCGGCCCAGGCGCGGATCGACGCTCTCAGTCAAGAGGAACTGAAGGCCTATATCGAGACAGAAACGGACTGGCAGCCGCCGGACTGGCACGAGCTGTTTTCCAACACGCACCGCCTGACCCGCCTGGTCAGCGCCATCGAGCAGGGCGAAGGAAAATCTTTCGTCCGGGCCGGCAAGGCTCGGGATGTAGTCTATGACGCTTACGTCATCGGTCTGCGCCTGCCGCGGGATGTCTTGTACCGGCGCATTGAAGAGCGCGTCGACGCCATGATTGCCGCCGGCTGGGTTGATGAAGTGCGGTACCTGCTGGACAAGGGCATCCCGCCGGGCTGTCAGTCCATGAAGGCCATCGGCTATCAGGAACTGGCCCTGTATCTCCAGGGACAGATGCCCCTCGATGACGCCGCAGCCCGCATCAAGACCCGGACGCGGCGCTTTGCCAAACGCCAGCTCACGTGGTTCAAACGCATGCCCTATATCCACTGGTACGACAAGGACCAGTACGATGGAGAAGAAGCATTGATACAGGCTGTGCTGGGGGATGTGCCTTTCCCATGACGGGAAGGCGCAGGCGGCAAGTAGAAAAGCAACCTCCGTAGGGGCCGTCCCAGAGGGCGGCCCGCAGCTGACAGCTCTCCTATGAGGAGAGCCGAAAGCCTCCCCTGATAGGGGAGGTGCCGTAAGGCGGAGAGGTTTCCTTCAGCGACCTGCGACCTGCGAAACAGCGGACTGTAAGGAAAAAAGCAATCTCCGTAGGGGCCGTCCCGGAGGGCGGCCCGAAATGAAAAAAGGTCCTGAACGGTATAGCGTCTCATTGTCTGGAAGAACCTCTCAGTCAGCAGAGCTGACAGCTCTCCTATGAGGAGAGCCACTAGCCCCTAACCCCTAACTACTATTCACTAACCACTAGCCACTAACTTATACATTCATTATAGAAAGGAATCATGACATTGTCTTTGGATTTAGAAACATTACGAAAAGAAGCGCTGGCCGAATGTGCGGACCAGTTTGAACGCATTGATACGATTTGTCTCCATAATACGGCGAAAGTCCTGGCCGCTTATAAGGAAGCCCAGATTTCTTCGTACCAGTTTGCCGGTACGTCGGGCTATGGCTACAGCGACATGGGCCGGGAAAAGCTCGATGAAGTCTTTGCCCGCGTCTTCAAGGCCGAAAAGGCCATTGTCCGGCCCCACTTCGTATCGGGGACCCATGCGCTGGCGACGGTCCTGCTGGCCCTGTTGCAGACCGGCGATCTCATGATGAGCCTCGTCGGGGCGCCTTATGACACGATGCAGGGCGTCATCGGCTATGCCCATGAAACGCCGCACTCTTTGAAGGAAAAGGGCGTCCGCTATGAGGAAGTCCCCTTGAAGGACAACGCCTATGATTTGGCCGGCATTGAAGCGGCCGTCGCCGAAAAGCAGCCGAAACTGGTCCTCATCCAGCGTTCCCGCGGTTACAGCACGCGGGCATCCTTGACGATTGATGATATCCGTTCTATTATTTCCGTCGTCAAGAAGGTCAGCCCCAAGACGATTTGCTTCGTCGACAACTGTTATGGCGAATTTGCTGCTGAAGAAGAACCGATTGAAGCCGGTGCCGACATCATCGCCGGGTCGCTCATAAAGAATCCCGGCGGCGGCATTGCTCCCACAGGCGGCTATATTGCCGGCAAGGAAGAACTGGTCCACGCCGCAGCCGACTACCTGACGGCTCCGGGCCTGGGCGACGAACTCGGTTCCTATGCAGCCGGCTACCGCCTCTTTTTCCAGGGCTTCTTCATGGCACCGCACGTTACGGCTCAGGCTATCAAAGGGGCCGTCTTTGCAGCGGCTGTCTTTGAAAAGATGGGCTTCAAGGTCTCGCCGGCCGTCCAGGACCCGCGCGTCGACCTGATCCAGACCATTTACCTGGAAAACGAACAGAACATGTGTCTCTTCTGCCAGGGTATCCAGTCCTTCTCGCCTGTCGACGCCCACGTCACACCCATTCCCGACGATATGCCGGGCTATGCCGATAAGATCATCATGGCCGCCGGTGATTTCGTTCAGGGTTCGTCTATCGAATTGTCGGCCGACGGCCCGATCCGCGACCCGTACATGATTTATCTCCAAGGCGGCATCGTCTTTGAACACAATGTCCTGGCCATCCTCAGCGCAGCCCAGTACATTGCCGAACACCGGGAAGGAGCCGCTCATGATTAAGGAAGTCCTCGTCGTCGAAGGCCGGTCCGATGTCGCCCGCATCCGGGCCAGTCACATCGACGTCGATATGATTACGACAGATGGTTTCAATTTGAAGCCTCACACGCTGGAACAGATCCGCTGTGCTTATGAAAAGCGGGGCATCATCATCCTGACCGACCCCGACCGGGCCGGCGAACAGATCCGCAAGTTCCTGACCGACCGCTTCCCTAATGCCAAACACGCCTTTATCCCCAGGAAAGATGCCATTGCCAACAACGACCTGGGCGTCGAACAGGCCTCGCCGGAAGCCATCCGCCTGGCCTTGTCCAAAGTCCGCTGTGCGACGTATGAACCGCAGGCGACCTTTACCATGCAGGACATTTCCGCTGCTGGCCTCAACGGGACGCCTGATGCGGCCGACCGCCGGGCCGAAGTCGGCGCCATCCTGGGTATCGGCTATGGCAATGCCAAACAGTTTTTGAAACGCTTGAACCATTACGGCGTCACCCGTGACGAATGGGATGATGCCCTCCGTCAGATCCACGAGGTGAAATAAATGAAAGAAGTCGACTTGTCCAATCCCGACGTCGTCCGCTACGTCGTCAAACGCTTTGGCCTGCGCATGAATAAGAAACTGGGCCAGAATTTTCTCATCCGTCACGCCGTCGTCGACGACATTGCCGACGCTGCCGAAATCGGGGAGGGCGATCCGGTCCTGGAAATCGGGCCGGGCATCGGCACCCTGACCCAGGCCCTGGCCGAAACGGGCGCAGCCGTCACGGCTGTCGAACTGGACGACCATCTGTTGCCCGTCCTCGACAAGACCTTGGAACACTATGACAACGTGCGCGTCGTCCACGGCGACATCCTGCGCATCGACATTGAAGAAGTCATGAATCACCAGCCCTTCACGGTCTGTGCCAATCTGCCCTACTATATCACGACGCCGATCATCATGAAGCTCCTGGAACAGAAGCTACCCATCAAGCGCATCGTCGTCATGGTCCAGAAGGAAGTGGCCGAACGCATGGTAGCCGAACCGGGCCATAAGATTTACGGGGCTCTGTCGGTGTCGGTCCAGTACTATACGCAGCCGCAGATGCTCTTTGAAATCTCGCCGAAATGCTTCATGCCGGCACCGGAAGTCACGTCGGCCGTCGTCGCCATGGACGTCCGCCAGCAGCCGCCTGTCGATTTAATCGACGAAAAGCGCTTCTTCCAGGTCGTCAAAGCGGCCTTCCAGCAGCGCCGCAAGACCTTTTCCAACGCCTTGAAAAACACGGGCATGAGCAAGGAACAAATCGCCCAGGTCCTGGAAAAAACAGGCATCGACGGCAAACGCCGCGGGGAAACACTGTCTCTCCAGGAATTCGCCGACATCGCCAACGCCTGGAGCGAGATTATTCGTGGCTAGTGGTTCGTAACTGGCCTTTCCTGATAAGAGAGGTGCCTGGAGGGCATTTGTAGGTGCTCGCTGTAAGACGTTTGTAGGGGCTCGCACGTTGTCAAGAATAACATCGTTTACATTTTGTGCAAGGACATCCTTTACACTTTATGCAAGCACATCGTTTACAAATTTC